>JAAYQF010000053.1 GCA_012519425.1 Bacteroidales bacterium
CGGATTTGTTACGGAGGTTCTTCAGCAATGGAACTGCAATTTTTCGGGTATCTGTTTCAATTTCAATCCAGGGGAAAATAATTTTACGCATGGATTTACCTTCTTTGTCGCGCATATAGACCTCCGTCGGAGTCAGTCCGCGTTCCGCCAAATCACTGAAAATTTGCAGGCGTTCTTCTTCCGTACCGGCTTGGGAAGGATTGATATGGGTTGTCGAAACTGCGAATCTGGTATGTTTGGACAGGTCGTCGATGATGTCGGTTGTCGCTTTTCTGAGCCGGTGAAAAGCCGGATTCAGGTCACCATTCAGATATAACGTAATGTGCACGGGTTGATTTAAATTTCTCATCAATTGTACCGTATAAGGAGAAATACTGTATCTGTTATCTTCAGTTAAATCTATTCTAAAGGTATAAAAAGTGAAAAATGCTAAAACGGATAGCATGGAGAAGAGCAATAAAAAATGTTTTAATTTGTTTCTTCTCATATATTTATGTGGATTTTCCGGAGTGGTTTTGTGCATTTTGAATGGATGTCCTGGCTTGCAAAGATAAATAAAAAATCAATTTATTTTTCTTATCTTTGCGAGTCAATAAAATTAGGACTTCGTTCAGAGACAAACACAAACACAAACATTACATTGTATAAAATGGGTAAAATTATTTCCTTAGCAAATCAAAAGGGTGGGGTAGGCAAGACTACAACGGCTATTAACCTTGCAGCTTCCTTAGCTACATTGGGAAAAGAAGTGTTAATTGTTGATGCTGACCCCCAGGCAAATGCTTCCTCAGGATTAGGAATTGATGTGCGTACCCTCGAATTTACGATTTATGAGTGTTTGATTGACAAGGTTCCGCCGGCACAGGCTATCCGCGGCACTGAAATAAAAAAATTGAGTATTTTGCCCTCTCACATAGATCTGGTGGGTGCTGAAATTGAAATGCTGAACATGGATAACCGTGAGCGGGTGATGAAAGACGTCATTGCACCACTTCAGGCAAAATATGACTATATATTGATCGATTGTTCGCCTTCATTGGGATTGATAACTGTCAATGCGCTTACGGCTTCCGATTCAGTGATCATTCCGGTTCAGTGTGAATATTTTGCGCTGGAAGGCATCAGTAAACTACTGAATACCATTAAAATTATCAAGAGCAAACTGAACATGGCTTTGGAGATAGAAGGCTTTTTGTTGACCATGTATGACAATCGTTTGCGTTTGGCAAATCAAGTGCTGGCAGAGGTTAGAAAACACTTCGAAGGTATGGTATTTGAAACCGTGATCAGCCGGAATGTGCGGCTGAGTGAAGCCCCAAGTCACGGCAAGCCTGCCTTGCTTTATGATCCGGATTCCAGGGGAAGCAACAACTATATGGATCTTGCCAAAGAATTGATACGGAAAAATACAATTTGATTGTGACGGCTTTACCTGGATGATTTAATTTGGATGCTGTGTAGCGGACTACATATGTTGCACAGATTGCGACACGATGATATCAGCATAAACTCAAAACATTAATAATATGGCTAAGATAACAACTGGTTTAGGGAAAGGGTTGGGTGCATTGATTGATACAGATTCTTTGAATGTTGGAGGGTCTTCGTCAATTAATGATATAGCTCTTGATTTGATTGTTGTGAATACCAATCAGCCAAGAACTCATTTTGACCCTGAGGCTATGGAAGAACTTGCTACGTCCATTCGTAAGATAGGAGTTGTATCGCCCATTACCTTGAGGAAAAATGAGGATAATACCTATTTGTTGATAGCCGGAGAAAGGCGATACAGGGCAGCCAAAATGATTGGTTTGAAGTCTATCCCCGCTTATATTCGCACTGCTGCCGACGACCAGGTGATGGAAATGGCGTTAGTGGAGAATATTCAACGGGAAGATTTGAACGCCATTGAGATAGCCTTGGCGTTCTATCGCCTGATGGAGGAGTATAGCCTGACACAAGAGCGACTGAGTGAGCGGGTTGGGAAAAAGCGGGCTACCATTGCCAATTATTTACGTTTACTCAGGTTGCCTGCTGAAATTCAAATAGGTATCAAAGATAAAAAAATAGATATGGGACATGCACGGGCAATTCTTGGTCTGAATGATCCCGTGGCACAACTCCATTTGTATGAGATGATACTCAAACAAGGTTTTTCGGTGAGAAAAGTAGAAGAGTTGGTACGTTTGTACAATGAAACCGAATCTTTCGAGAAAAAGCGACCGACTGCATCAAAAGAAAAACCTGCTGAATATCAAGAGTTAAAATCCAGACTTACCAGGCTGTTTGATACCCGTGTCAAACTCGTATCCGATGATAAAGGAAAAGGAAAGATCATCATACCCTTTAAAGATGATGATGAATTGTCCCGCATCATGGGTTTGTTGGATCATATAGACAAGAATTAAAGCAAGTCATTTATTGTGATTGAATGGTCTAAAATAGGACTTGTCCTTGTAATACTCATAATTATTGTCATGCCTTCGTTGGGACAGGACAATCCTGTACCGGTTGATGTGCAAGATTCCGTTCAATCCGTTCAATCAGATTCCATTCAGCCTGTCCAAATGATAGATTTCAGTGACTCACAGTTGTATGTTACAGAAGATGTGCTGGAAGTCATGGAAGTCGATTCATTCATGCCCGATCCGGTTCATACCATTTGGTTGGGCGCTGTTATTCCAGGTTACGGACAGATCAAAAATAAGAAATATTGGAAACTTCCAATTGTTTACGGAGGATTTTTAGGATGTTTTTATGCCGTCAATTGGAATTCCAAACAATATACGTCTTATAAAAATGCTTATTTAGATATTACGGATGATGATGCCACTACCAACAGTCATTTGGAAATTATACCACGCGGGTTTACGATAGACAGTTATGGTGGTCAGGCTGCTTACACGAACTTACTAAGGAGTGCAATGGACAGGTCGCGTTATAACAGGGATTTGAGCATTATTATTTCTGTTGCCTATTATGGTCTGACTTTAATAGATGCCTTCGTGGATGCACATTTGTATGATTTTGATGTGTCAACGGACCTTTCGTTGAAGCTGCGACCAGCCATCATCAATGACAGATTGGCCCGTAATCATTTTTCAAAATCATCCTTTTCTTATGGTGTTACCGCTTATTTAAAATTTTAAAACTCGAATGTTCTCAAAGAAAATCTTTATTATTCTCGCGTTGCTATTTCCAACCTGCCCGGCGTTGGCTGAAACTGATACGGAAATTCCTTTACCTGCGACCGACGTGAAAATTTCTGAAGAGTCGGTTGATTCAATAGCTGTTGATTCTATCCCCATACCCGATGAAGTGACTTATGCGCTTGATCATATGTTGTCAAGTTGGTATCAGGACAAGGCAAAGAAAAGTCAGTGTGATACAGCTGCACTTGATGTTCAGGTGCCGGACTCTGTTGTTAAGTTGCGCTTAAGCCTCATGCCTTGTGTGATAGAGATGCCCTATAACCGTCATGTAAGATCATTCATAGACCTGTATGTAGTTAAAAGAAGAAGCCAGGTCAGTTATTTCCGCAGATTGGGTGATTACTATTTCAGACTATTTGAGCAAGCATTGGATAAGCATGATCTGCCTTTTGAATTAAAATATCTTCCCGTTATTGAGTCGGCTCTGAATGCAACCGCTGTTTCGCGTGCAGGAGCTGCAGGTTTGTGGCAATTCATGGTTTCCACGGGACGTATGTATGGTTTAGAGATCAACAGCTTGATAGATGAGCGTATGGATCCGTATAAGTCCACACATGCAGCTGTGAAATACTTGAAAGATTTATATGAAATCTATGGTGACTGGCATTTGGTGATTGCGGCATATAATTGTGGTCCGGGCAATGTAAACAAAGCTATCAGAAGATCGGGTGGCAAGCAGGATTATTGGGCTATTTATCCTTTTCTCCCTGCAGAGACAAGAGGTTATGTGCCCATTTTTATTGCTGCCAATTATGCTCTGTATTATGCTGAGGCACACAATATATGCAAAGCTGATGTGGAATTTCCGAATCCCATAGATACGGTGATTATCAATCAAAGGATTCACTTTGAACAAATAGCTTCTGTATTGAATGTTCCCAAAGAGCAGATTAAAATGCTCAATCCGCAATACAGAAGAGAGATCATTCCGGGCGACTTGAAACCTTATGCTGTAGCACTGCCGGTCAGCTTGACGGGCATGTTCATCGATAAGTTTGATGAGATTGTGGCTTACAAAGCCGATTCTTTGATCAATAACCGCAGAGTGGAAGTGAATACTGCTTTGGCCCCTGTTATTTATCACACAGTCAGATCGGGACAAACTTTAAGCGGTATTGCCGCACGTTACGGAGTTTCTGTAACGCGTCTTCGGCAATGGAACAATATAAGAGGTTCATTGATTCGCCCCGGGCAGAGAATTAAAATCTATAGATAAAATTGTGTGATTTCGCAGTTACGCATGTATTTTTTGGAAAACACATGAACATGAAAAAGATTTATTACTCTATCACTGAAGTATCGAAGATCTTGGGTATCAGTGCTTCGAATTTACGATATTGGGAAAAAGAATTTAATCAACTGAAACCCAAACGCAATGCTAAGGGTACGCGCTTTTATACGCAAGAAGACATCGGTATAGTCAAGCAAATCATGCTTTTGGTACACAAACAAAATTTAACTCTGGAGGGAGCCAGGCAAAAACTCAGTCAGAAAAAAGACCATGTAGCCAAACAGCAAGAGATCGTTGAGCGCCTGCAGAGGGTGAGGGCAGAGTTGAAGGGAATTGCGAAGGCGTTGAATGTGTAATGTTGAACTGTTGAATTGAGAGCAAAGAGCAAAGAGCAAAGAACAAGGAGTAAAGACAAAAGACAAAGAACTAAGAACGAAAAAACTACCAACTACTAACTACTAACTACTCAAGTTAACTTCTTTAACTTCCCC
>JAAYQF010000054.1 GCA_012519425.1 Bacteroidales bacterium
GACTGCGCCCGCTTCGCTCGAAAAATTAGCGCTCGAACAGCTAAATCGTCCAAACTCGCAACTTCGTTGCTCAAACAAGGACGATTCTTAACGCTGTTCTTACTTATTTTTCGGCTCACCGGACGAGGTCGGTTGCTATCTAACACATAAAACTTGCAGGCTATTCGTAGTATATATAGAAGATGACTGATCATTCAGGTTTTAACAACAAGAAAGTTTTATTCCATACTTTGGGATGCAAGCTGAACTTTGCAGAATCTTCATACATCAGCAAACAGATGATGAATGAGGGCTTTGTAAAGGTCAAGCCGGGCGAACAAGCTGATGTTTGCATCATCAACACTTGTACGGTAACTGACATCGCAGATCGTAAAAGTAGGCAGGCAATTGGTAAATTACACCGCCTTCATCCCAATGCCCTAATCATCGTAACCGGCTGTTATGCACAGCTTAAGCCGAAAGAAATTGCCAGTTTGTCAGGTGTAAACCTGGTATTAGGTACCAACGAAAAGTTTAACATACTGGAACATCTAAAGGGTCTGGATAAAAACAATCCTGTAAGCATACACCATACGGAAATCAAGCATGCAAAACAGTTCAGACACTCTGCTTCTCGGGAAGACAGAACCCGTTATTTCCTGAAAGTACAAGACGGCTGTGATTATTTTTGTACCTATTGCACCATCCCTTTGGCCCGGGGAAGGAGTCGCAATGCGCCTGTATCCGAAACGGTCGCCATGGCTCAAAGCATCATCCGGGAGGGTGCTAAAGAAATGGTATTGACCGGCGTAAACATTGGTGACTTCGGAAAAAGTACCGGTGAAAGTTTTTTGGACCTGTTGAAAGCTTTAGATGATATAAATGCCGATGTGAGATTCAGAATTTCTTCCATTGAGCCGAATTTACTATCAGACGAAATTATTACTTTTGTGGCGCAAAGCAAACACATCATGCCGCACTTCCACATCCCTCTGCAATCGGGATCTGATGAAGTGCTAAGACTGATGAAAAGAAAGTACAACAGAGAGCTGTTTGCACACAGGGTTGAAAAAATTAAATCCTTGATGCCCGATGCCTTTATCGGTGTGGATGTGATTGTGGGTGTAAATGGTGAGACGGAAGAGCATTTTGAAGATTCGGCGCAGTTCATCAATTCCCTGGATATCTCTCAATTGCATGTATTCACCTATTCCGAAAGAGCAAACACCAAGATGCTGCAAATCGAGCATCACAACAGTCCGGCTGAAAAGAGAAAAAGAAGTGACATCCTGCATTTGCTTTCCGATAAGAAGACCAAGGCGTTCTATGAACAACATATAGGTAAAAGCTATCCCGTCCTGTGGGAAAACCGCAGTCACGGAGAAAATATGATTGGTTTCACCTCCAATTATATCCGGGTGGAAAAACCCATGATTCGTGCATCAATCAATACGGTTGAGGAGGTGAAATTAGGAGGATGGAATGCTGATAGAACGGCGTTGATAGCTGAAAGATAGGAGACAAAAGGACAAAAGAACAAAGACAAAAGACAAAAGACAAAAGATAGAGACTATCTCAAATTATTTTTATACTCATAACATGTCAGTAAAACGTATTATTCCCTGCATGGACATTCAAAATGGCAGGACGGTGAAAGGTATTAATTTCGTCAACATCAAAGATATTGGCGACCCTGTTGAGTTGGCTGTAAATTACGCAGCTATGGGTGCGGATGAATTGGTGTTCTTAGACATCACCGCTACAGAAGAAAAGCGAAAAACACTTTCTACTTTAATCCCCAAAATTGCACAGCATATCAAAATTCCTTTTTGTGTAGGCGGTGGTATTGCAAGCGTAGAGGATGCAGCCTATATCTTATCACATGGTGCCCACAAGATTTCCATCAGCACAGCAGCCGTTCGCAACCCACAATTGATCAGGGAACTTTCGGCTCAATTCGGTAAAGAGCGCATTGTAGTCGCTATTGATACCAAACGCATAGACGGGACATGGTACGTAATGATCAATGGCGGAAAGCTGGCCACCGACAAACAAACTGTTGATTGGGCTAAGGAGGTAGAAGCCTTGGGAGCCGGCGAAATCTTACTGACTTCTATGGAGCAGGATGGCACCAAAGACGGTTTTGCCATCGATATTACCCGCGCTGTTGCGGAAGCTGTCCAAATTCCCGTTATCGCCAGTGGCGGCGCCGGCACCATGGCGCATTTTGCTGAAGTCTTAACCACAGGCAAAGCAGACGCAGCCCTCGCAGCCAGCATCTTTCATTACCAGGAAATCAGCATTCCGGAATTAAAGGCTTATTTAAAGGATAAAGGGGTAAACGTCCAATAATTCGATATTGACAACGCCCCTGAAGCTAGTGTGGGAGAGATATCAGTAACTATTTTACCTACTCTACCCGTACGAATCTTTTCAGTTCTTTATCATAGCTGTAAATTTCGCCTTCCTCAATGTCGTAATACCAGCCCATTATGGTTAATTCACCCTGTTTAACCAGTTTGCGAATATAGGGATATTTCATCAGGTGGCTAATTTGTACAACCACATTCATTTTTTCGGTATATGCAGCGCGCTCTTCGACGGAGATTATGTTTTTTGCTATTTTTTCTTCCACAATTTTCTTTACGGGAGCTGCCAGTTCAAGCCATTTTTTCGTATGCGGCAGTTGCTTCATCTCCTTCTCACTGTTATAAAGCGCAGCACAACCACCGCAGTTCGAATGTCCGCAAACAACTATATTGGTCACCTGCAACTGTTTAACGGCGTACTCTATTACCGCCGAAGTGGCCACAAAGGTTTCGGATCGCCTGTCGTAGAAAGGCACAAAGTTGCCAATATTACGCACCACAAACAGTTCGCCCGGAATGGTACCGGTAACCAGATTGGGTATCACGCGCGAATCGGAACAGCCAATAAACAAGGTGTGCGGATTTTGGTGTTGACTCAACTGAGCATAAAATTCTTTACGGGGAATGTGCTCGTTGGTTTTAAAACCACGAATTCCTTCAAACAGTTTATTGTAATTGATCTGTTGAACGTTTTCTTCTTCGTGTACTGGTGTTTTCATGATTATAATTTTATCGGTTTAAAATCTTATGGAACTCGTTATTGAGCCAAACACTGGTCACACATACCGATTCCTTTAATAGTCAATCCTCAGAAAGTCACCTTTCATATTGAATAACAACTCTAATTCATTATCAAGTTGAACTTGCTGGTTTTTGCCATCCAATTCCCAATCCGTAATAAAATTAATCGGATAATTGGCAGTTACATACTGGAGAATTTTTTCAGGAATAACAGAATTTGGCAATTGAGTTGTTCCGTCGATATCAATAATTTCTTTCTTGCTATTAAACACCAAGCTTATATCCTCAGACAATAAAATTTCATAAGTTTTAGTAAAACCATCAATGTCTTTAATTGCCTGAATGATGGTATTGTCCGGGAAATGTGTCGAAACATAACTTGTAATTTCACCAGGAATATCGGAAGGTGACATTACCACTTCTTTGTCACAAGCTGTCAATGAGAAAACAATTGCCGTTACAAGCAAAATTTTAATTAAAAATTTTTTATTCATTTTTTTACTGTTTAAATTTATTTGCTACTCTCTTTCGGATTTTCGCTTCTTCCGTCATTTCTTACAAGATTTTAATGTTTAGTTCTTGTGTAATTTAACCTACAAATTGCGGGTACAAAGCTATTATGTTTTTTCAAAAAAACAAACAAAAATTTCAGTACATGTAAAGCAATTGAATTAAACTTCATTTTTTTCCTAAGTTCCTCTTCATTTTTTTGTCTTGATACAAAAAAACGAAGCAAAAAAAAATCAAGACTGCGCCCGCTTCGCTCGAAAAATTAGCGCTTGAACAGCTAAATCGTCCAAACTCGGCGGTGTCTCATAAGTGCCCAACTGCTGCGTTACTTTCGATATTCGGGCTCAGTCACATACAATCAGTATGCTCCTTTGCCCTCAATCTCAGTGCCTTGCA
>JAAYQF010000055.1 GCA_012519425.1 Bacteroidales bacterium
AATACTCAACTTTATAACTGTGCATCCACGACAGTGTCAATTGCGGGAACAGAATAACCGCCGTTCAGTGGTAGTAAGTTTTGTAAAAACCATCAATCAGGCTTTGCACGTTCTGACTGAAATTGATAATTCCGGTTCTGTTTAAAGTAACTATTTGACCAAAAACCCACAAGGTGTCTTAGAAGTGTCCAAATACAAGGCACTGAGATTGAGGGCAAAGGAGCATACTGAGGTATGTGACTGAGCCCGTGCTTCGACAAGCTCAGCAACCATCGAAAGTAACGTGGTTACTGAGCAAGGTCGAAGTACAGTAGTTGGGCACTTATGAGATACCGCCTTTAAAATCCAAAACTGAATCCCATGGTCAAAGTAGTATTGTTGCCATGTAAATATGCCGGTGTAAACCTGTCCAAAGCCTCCTGGGCAGTCATTCTGATCTCACCATAAGCTACTTCTGAGGGAGCATCATGACCCCGAATGTCGGAATTTTCCAGTTTTACAATGGCATAAGAATTTCTGAAAACTTCGTAGGTAATATGCAATCCGAAAGTTTGATTGCTCCATATGATATCGCCCAAAGAAGGATTACTGATGATTGTGACAATATTCCCGTATAAACCATTTGGATCTTCACCGCGTCTTATGTATTCGTACTCATTGCCGTGTTTTGCGTTGTTGTAGAATAATTTAAAATCCAATCCACGTATAGGCTTGTAATTGATGGCGGCGTAGATGTCTTCGGAATTGTCTCCCAAAAAATGACCTAAATTGTAACTATTGGAAGCGTACGTTATGTTTGGAATGGAATGTTTGTAGTTGATGATGTTAGTCCGTGTGTATTCACCAATAAGTGATACATTTTTCAGCGGAAAGTTGGTGATATGTGCTCCTACCTTATAGGATATGGGATTTTTATCCGGACTGTCGGGACGAAATCTTCGCAACTGCATTTCGTCTACAAAGGCAGAAGCAAATAGATGTACATGCGGTATGTTCCTGGAACTGATATTAAGAAACAACTGAGAATTTTGGTTCTCTACGCCCAATCCTTTTGTCAGCATGTGATCAATGGATTTATAGAAAGCTATTGGGATGAAATAAGCCGGTTGTACTGTTCTTTCCGCATATACGATGGCATTTCCTATGGATAATTTTAGTTTTTTAAGGGGAGTAAATGTAAATAAATTAGCTGCCATGTATTTATTGGCAGGACGATAATGGAAGGTGGTCTCATTTTCAAGATAATGATAGGTCGAATCTAAAACATTGGATACAAGCCATCCGTGGAAATAATTGAGTTCAAACCAGGAAGCAGGTTTTACTTGTAAATAAATCATGGGAATGGAAGGCGTTCTTCCCGATAAGATGTTGGATCCATGATAATTATCTCCCCAAATAATATTGTCTTTCATCAACCCGATAGAAAAATATCGATTGGCATATTTGATTCCACCTCTCGAATCGCTGAAATCGGCTCCAAATGTGTATTCGTAACCGGGTTCATCATTTAGGTAAGTGGGACCGGAAAGCGGACCGGCTCCCGCATGTGAGATGTCGCGCAAGCTGCCGTAGATGGAAATGTTCTTCCCAAGCATTCCCTGAAACTCAGCACCATACCACCTTTTTGTGATGTTACCGTTGTCATTATATTGAAGGTGCATTCCCAGGATGGGGATGATACGTCCCCTAAAAAAATCATCCTTGTAATTGATCACAGGGGGAATCAGGGTAGTGAAAGCCTGTTTGTTTTTGAATAAATAAATCCTGCTTTCAGGCATTTGATCTAACTCCAAAGCATATTCATTGAGAAAATACCGTAATTCTTTCAATTGTCGCCTGGTCAGTTTTTTATCACTTGTCCGGTCAACATAATTTTGCCGGACTTCATCCAATTTATTGGCTATCAATAATTGAGAATAGGGCTTAACGGCAGAATTCAGTTCAATGAATCCATCATTTGCCAATTCGTCCAAAAAATCATAAATGCGGGTATAGGAGATATGATTAGAAATGTCTTGAGCTGCTCCCGTCAGACTTATGAAGATGCAGATAAAAAAAGATAATAGATATTTTTTCATTGGATACCGGGGTTTTAGTATAGTTTTCAATCAAGCACTTTTGGCTCTGCGAATGACAATATTATACACTATTTTATGAAAATACTTCAGGTCGGTAATAAAAGTACCATATTTTTTGCAATGACGCAGATATTTCATCTCTGAGGCCTGAATTTGTTCCAAAGTTTCAGGTAAATCAGCATAAAAAGGAGGCAACAATCCGGGTTTATAGCGTATTCTTGCCAGTTGTAGTTCAGGGGTATATAGACTATAATACAGCTTGCTGAGTGGCCTTACTCCGACTATTTTCATTTCCCCGCGCAGGACATTTATAAACATGGGCAATTCATCAATCCAATACTTGCGCATAAATTTTCCGACTGAATTAACACGTATGTCCTTATTAATTTTCCCTCCTTTTTGAAGCATGTAAGTTTTAAAAACATAAGCTTGCAAATATTCAGCATAAGGAAACATCGTTCGAAACTTATACACGTTAAACAGTTTGCCGTCTTTGCCAATACGTTTTAAGGTTAGAAGCGCCCCATATTTTCTTTTTTCCAGGATGGTTTTTAAGTTTTTTACCTTTTTCGCTACCACATAGCTGATACCATCATATTTTTTTATGTCAACTATATCATAGCCGCAATATACCAATCTGCCCAAGACTTCAGTTTTTGATAATACCCTGTCTTTACCTTTTGTGATATCGTAGTAAATTTTGTCCAATGAAAATATTTTAGGAATTACCCTTTTGGTCAAATAGTCGAAGAAGTAAACCACATGATTGATTCCCCGAGGATACTTGTCGTAGATTCTTTTTTTACGTGTGCTTCTTTGTTCAAAACAACAGGTGAAAGTCCCCCCCATTGGAAGTTTTTGATTTACAACCGAAAACAGTTTGTTGATACCCCTGATATTATTCAGTTTGTTAAATGCCACAACGCTTACGTATTTGTCACCGGGCTTGGATTTGATATCGTAATAATTTGCTGAAAATGTAATCAGGTTATTTTTTATGCTAAAATCAGTGTATCGGGCAATGAAATTAAAGGCTTTTTCACTGCTGTACTCTTTGATAGAATCGACCAATACCTGAAAACTTGAATCATCTAATTTTTCAATTACAATTTTTGTTTCTTCCGGCTCGTCTTTCTTGATTTCGACAAAGTCTTTATACTCAGTGGCACTCTTAATGGAATAGTGAATAATATAAAAGATGGAGCCGAAGAAGAATAGCAGAGTCGAAAAGCTGATGCTCATTTTGAGCGAAGGGATTGAAACCAAAGGAGTAAAACTCAATCCAACAATAAGGATCTGTGTAGCCAGAACAGTCCACAACAGCTTTAGAATATTGGTGCGATAGTTTGCAGAAATCTTACCGATATAGCGTTTAAGAAAAAATGAAGTCAGCAGCCAGCCAACGGCAAAGTACGGTACAAAATCAAAATATTGCCGAAAAAAACCGGAAATAGGAATAGGAAAAACTGCTATAACAACAAGAAATGACAGGGCAATCAACAGAATATCAGTGATGATAGCTGCTAAGGAGGAAAAATTGTATAGCGATTGATTTGATTTTTTTACCATTAAGTAACCGCTTGGTTTAAAACAGATGCAACGCCACAAAAGTAGTAAAATTTTGTTTATGTGGCTGTCTTATGTTCAAATAAAAAATAGCAGGGTGTCTAGGAGTATTCAGGTACAAGGCGCTAAGATTGATGGCAAGGGAGCGTATTCATGGTCTTACGCTATTATTTTGATTTGCCAAACAATGAATTTGTTAAATACCGAATATGTGAAAAATATAAAAAAAATCGCTATATTTGGCGGATTTTATAAATGAAAAAACTAAATAATACTGTGGACCGTATGCCTTTGATGTTTAGGGTAATTTTGTGGTGTTTGACGTTGATTCTGTTATTCAATAATTACGTTATAGCTCAGGAACAGCCTTTGGCGAGAGAAATCAATGTTCAAAGAGGGGATAGTGTGTTTAAATACACTTATTATTATGATGAAAATTACAATAAAAGTATAGAAAACAAGTCTGTTGCTGATGAAAGAGCTACTTTTTATCCCATCAAGCGGACAGAATGGATTTATGAAGCCGGGCAGTGTGTGTCACAACGTGAATTGAAAAGAGAAGAAAACAGCTGGAA
>JAAYQF010000056.1 GCA_012519425.1 Bacteroidales bacterium
CCGGGGTGTATATAAGCAGTTACAGTTGCACCTTCAACAAAAACATAGTAATCTAATTCCATTTTCTCGCCGGTAATACCTGAACGTTCAGTCACCAACTCAGCAATGGTCCGACCATCCATTTTTAAGGCAGCTACTTCTTCCGTTGTAGTTGCTTTAGCAGCCAACGCAGCATCCAGAATAGATTTTGTCAATGCGATGAAATCTTCATTCTTTGCCACAAAGTCTGTTTCACATTTCAACGCAATGATTGCAGCATATCCATCTTTGGTATCAGCTAATACACAACCTTCAGAAGCTTCACGATCACTGCGCTTTGCAGCAACTGCTTGTCCCTTTTTACGAATAATTTCTACCGCCTTTTCGAAATCGTTTCCAGCCTCTATCAATGCATTTTTGCAATCCATCATGCCGGCACCAGTCATGGTGCGCAATTTCGAAATATCTGCCATCGTTACAGCCATAATATCTAATATTTAAAAAATTTCTAATGTTAATAATTCCCTTAAAAAACACACTGGATTTACAATTTACCAACTGTATTATTAAAAAACAGTGAATGGCAAATTAAAAAGAGTTTAATCTTCATCATCGTCTGTAGTAAACTTCCTTACTACATTTGCTTTTAAAGCATCTTCATCTTCTTTGCGAGTCCTCGGACGTCTTGAAACGCGTTGTTTTCTTTCTTTTACAACCACTTCTTCAGATTCTTCCGAAGTTTCGGCGCTGTCCACTTTTTCAACCTTACGTTCTTCCAATCCTTCTTGTATCGCTTCTGTCAAAGCTGTTACAATTACATCAATCGATTTCGTAGCATCATCATTAGCAGGGATCACGAAGTCTATTCCGTTTGGATTAGAATTGGTATCAACAATAGCAAACACCAAAATACCCAGGCGTTGAGCTTCTCTTACTGCAATTTGTTCTTTCATCACATCCACCACAAAAATGGCAGAAGGAAGACGTGTCATATCCACGATGGAACCCAAGTTTCTCTCCAGCTTTTCACGCTGGCGGGAAATCTGTAATTTCTCACGTTTGGAGATGTTATCAAAAGTGCCATCAACTGACATTTTGTCTATGGTGGACATTTTCTTTACAGCTTTACGGATGGTCGGAAAATTGGTCAACATACCTCCTGCCCAACGTTCAGTGATATAGGGCATTCCTACGGCTTTGGCTCTTTCCGCAACCACTTCCTTTGCTTGTTTTTTGGTTGCAACAAACAGAATCTTGCGTCCTGATTTGGCAATGGATTTCATTGCTGCAGCAGCTTCATCTATTTTAGCAACGGTTTTATGTAAATCAATGATGTGAATATCATTGCGCTCCATGAAAATATAAGGAGCCATCGCAGGATTCCATTTACGCTTCAAGTGTCCAAAATGACATCCTGCTTCTAGTAATTGTTCGAAAGTTGTTCTTGACATTGTTAATTGTTATTTTGTTTACATTCTTTTAAAATCAATCTCCGGGTAGTCACCAGCATTAAATATTGTGAGTCCCGAAAATTTAGATACTAAACTGAAATTATTTGCACTATTTATCAACTTACCATTTACCCTTTCAAATGGCAAACAGTCAATTGTAAAATAGATAAATTTATCGTTTGGAGAACTGGAATCTCTTGCGAGCACCTGGTTGTCCAGGTTTCTTACGTTCCACAGTTCGTGGATCACGTGTCATGAAACCTTCTGATTTCAAAGCAGGTTTATCTTCCGGATTAATCTTCACCAATGCACGGGCAATGGCCAAACGCAACGCTTCTGCCTGACCTTTAAAGCCTCCTCCGTCAAGATTTACTTTTATATCATACTTTTCAACCACACCTAATTTATTCAAGGGTTGCTTGACAATATACTGCAAAATAGGTGAAGGGAAATAGGCTTTCAATTCGCGATCATTAACGATGATATCACCTTTTCCTTCTTTCACGTAAATACGTGCCACTGCAGATTTTCTTCTTCCTAAGGCATTTACTACTTCCATATTGATTATTTAAGTGCGTTTAAATCGATTTTTTTGGGTTTTTGTGCTTGCTTATCGTGATCGGGACCGGCAAAAACATATAAATTACCAAGAATTTTTGCCCCTAACCTATTCTTTGGTAACATACCCTTTATTACTCTTTTAATAAATCTCTCCGGATCTTTTGCCATCAATTCGGCAGGAGTTGATTTACGTTGTCCACCGGGATAACCGCTGTGACGATAATAAAATCGCTCCGTCCATTTATTACCTGTCAAAATAACCTTATCAGCATTGATAATGATGACATTATCTCCACAGTCAACATGAGGAGTGAAATTGGGCTTGTATTTCCCGCGCAAAAGTTTGGCAACCTTTGATCCCATACGTCCCAATACCATGTCGGTAGCATCCACAACTACCCATTCTTTCTGCACAGTTGCTTTGTTGGCAGAAATGGTTTTGTAACTTAAAGTATCCACTTTTTAAAATGTTTTTTGTTTTTAATTCAATAATTACCGTTTTCAATCAGTTTTTATCACCCTGCTCGAAAGAGGCTAATCGGCACGAACAGAGAGCATTAACTCAATGAAAAACATGCTTTAAAATCGGGATAATAAACGGACTGCAAAGATAATATAAATCTTTTAGTTACAAAAGACTTGAACGCAAAAATTCGCAAACTGCGAAACCGATGAAAACTTTATCCGCTCATCCTTTGTTAAAACCAATCCCCTAATACAACCCAAGAGACCGACCTTGACTAATGAACCAAAAAACAAGTGAGATTGACGTAAAAAATCGTTCATGTTTGAGCTGCGCAGCAGCGAGTTTGAACGATTTAGTCAATCGAGCGCAAGTTTTTTGAGCGAAGCAGGCACAGTCTTGATTTTTTTTTGCTTCGTTTTTTTGTATCAAGACAAAAAAATGAAGGAAAGTTCAAGCTCAAAAATAAAGAAGAGGTGTGGAACATTCATCTAAATTAAAGAATTTCATGTACCTTTGCGCTTGAATTTTAGACACAAGATGAAACAACAACAATATCCGTCTTCTCTTTTGGAAGATGCTGTTAATGAATTTGCAAAGCTCCCCGGAATTGGAAGGAAGACAGCTTTACGCTTATGCCTCTACCTGCTAAGACAAAGTGAAGCCGATGTAGAAAAGTTTGGAGATGCATTTATTCGCTTGAGAAAAGAAATTCAATATTGCCGGGTTTGTCACAATATAGCCAATACCGAGGTTTGTGATATTTGCTCGAGTCCGGGACGGGATCAATCTACGATTTGCGTAGTAGAAAACATCAAAGATGTTATTTCTATAGAAAACACCCGGCAGTTCAAGGGACTATATCATGTACTAGGTGGTATTATTTCACCCATGGATGGCATAGGACCCTCCGACATTGAAATTGGCAGTTTGATAGAAAGGGTAGAAAAAGAAGAAATTAAAGAAATTATTTTAGCATTGGGAGCAACCATGGAAGGTGATACAACCAACTTTTATATATACAGAAAACTAGCATCCTTCCCCATACGCATCACAACCATTGCCAGGGGAGTGGCCGTCGGCGACGAATTGGAATATGCCGACGAAGTTACTTTAGGCAGATCCATCACCAATCGGATTGAATTTTCAAGTGTTATCAAATAAACAGGAACAATGAAACAGGTTTTAAAAAAACTGACAATTGCATATTATCTGATTTATGTAGCCGCTATCGCAGTTGCAGCAGCAGGTTATTTGTTTTTTCGTTCGGGATTGGTGATTGACCCGAAAAGTCAAGCCGGAATCGTTATTTCATCTGTATTGATTTTTTTAATCATCTGTTCAATTCCGCTCACTTTGGCAATTTTTAACAGAAAAACCAAACAATGGGCAGAGCTGGAAGATACATTCGAAAAGCTCAGAAAATACACAAAAGCTTCTATCATCAGGCTTGTTATTATAGGCACTGACTTTCTGCTTGGAATATTATTCTTTTTTTTACTAAATTCGCAAAATATGATTATCCTCGCAGGAATTGCGGCCATAGCACTGCTGTTCTGCAAACCTGCAAAAGTTAAGATGATGGCGGAGTTGAAGATTAATGAGACAAAAGAATAAAGACAAAAGACAAAGAACTAAGAACAAAAAAACTATCAGCTACTAACTACCAACTACTAACTACTTAAGTTAACTTCTTTAACTTCATTAACTTCCAAAACTACTAACTACTAACTACTAACTACTAAAAAATGATCATCGCTGTAGATTTTGACGGAACAATTGTCACCCACGAATACCCAAACATAGGCAAGGAGATTCCTTTTGCAATCGCAACACTCAAAAAAATCCAGGAAGATTTTCATTACAGATTGATTCTATGGACTGTACGTGAAGGCGAAAAATTAGAGGAGGCAGTGGAATTTTGCCGAAAAAGAGGCTTGGAATTTTATGCCGTAAACGCTAATTATCCGGAAGAAAAACCTGAGCATCAAGAGCCAAGGAAGATAAATGCTGATTTATTTATTGACAACAGTAACTTAGGAGGTTTACCGGATTGGGGTGTAATTTATCAGATGATTGCCTCTGAGCAGCAGCATAATTTAGAAGCTTTATTTAGTCCCTATGCCGGAAAAGATCTTATAAATCCAAAAAAAGGCAAGAAAAAGGGGTTCTTTAAATCAATTTTCGGTTGACATGTCATTGGAAAACAACAAACTAATATTGCGAGCGGTAGAGCCTGAAGACCTGGAAGTTTTATATATCTGGGAAAACATGCCTTCGTTTTGGAAAACGGGCAATACCAGGCAACCCTATTCAAAGTTTGCACTCAAAGAATATGTCAGTCGGATCAATTCCAATATTTATGAAACAGGGCAACTTCGTTTGATGATGGTCGCTAAGGAAAGCGGCAAAACCGTCGGAACAGTTGATTTGTTCGACTTCGACATACATCACAGTCGCGTTGCATTGGGATTGTTTGTGGCACCTCAACACCAAGGCAAAGGATTTGCAAAGGCAGCCCTGCAATTGGTGGAATCCTATGTGTTCAATTTTCTAAAAATAAACCAACTCTACTGTCACATCGCTGCAAGCAACAAAGCCAGCATCAACATGTTTACAAAAGAAAATTTTACCAAAACCAAATTGACTGACTGGATAAAATCAGAATCAGGATTTGAAGATGTTTTTGTATTCCAGCAATTTATCCGTGATTATCGGGGTAAAGAACTCTCATCTTAATTGATATACACCTCTAATAGAGTCACTTCACCTTGCGGTAACAATTCAACTTCTGCTATAGAAGCGGGAATTAAGACGGTTTCTCCTTTCTTCACCTTGGTCACATCACCGTTGCAACTGATCTCAAAATTGCCTTCAACACACATATACACAACAAAAGAATCAAGTTTACCGTAAAACCTGTTGAATTGTTCGTTGAAGCGCACGATATTGGTTGTGAAATAATCGCAACTCACCAAAGTAGCAAGTTCGTTGATTGACCTCGAATAAACTGTTTTAGGATCAGCAGAAGCGCTAAAATCAATCACATCAAGTGCTTTTTCGGTATGCAATTCTCTTTCTTTACCGAATTCGTCCAGCCTTTTGTAATCATAAATACGATAGGTTAAATCACTGGTTTGTTGGATCTCGGCCAAAACAACACCTTTACCAATGGCATGAACAAGACCGGGAGGAATAAAAAACACATCGCCGGCATTTACTTCAACTTTTTGAAGCAAATCATCTAACCTGCCTTCTTCCAATGCTTTCAGATAATCTTCCCGGGTAATATCTTGTAAAAATCCTATAACCAACCTGCTTCCCGGCTCAGCATCAATCACATACCACATTTCTGTCTTACCGGAAGACTGATGTCTTTCCATAGCAACCTCATCGTCCGGATGTACTTGAATAGACAATTTGTCATCCGCATAAATAAATTTGAACAACAATGGAAGTTGGTTACCAAAACGATCATATATCTGTTTCCCAACCAATTCATCTTTATAAGTTTCAATAAGTTCTATGATGTTTCTACCGGCAAGAGAGCCATTGCTAACAACCGATAAATCACCATTATACCCTGACAGCTCCCAGCTTTCACCTACTTTGTTTGACTCGGATTTCTTTCCAAATAATTGCTGCAGCCTAGACCCTCCCCAAATCTTATCTTTCAAGATAGGAGTGAATTTCAGCGGATAAAGTGTTTCCATACTTGTTTTTTAAAATCTAATTTCTGACTAATTCCTGTTTGCGCTTGTTCTGACTAGTTCTTGTTGCGCTTAGCTAAATTCAATTCCCAATTCCAGGCACTACGCAAGGTGTCTTCGACGGTTTCTTCGGCTTTCCATCCCAACACTTCATTGGCATAGGTAGGATCAGCCCATACTTGCTCAATATCACCTTCTCTTCTGCCTGCAATTTTATAGGGAACTTTTACTTGGTTGACTTGCTCGAATGTCTTGATAATTTCAAGCACCGACAAGCCGCGTCCCGTACCCAGGTTGAAAATTTCATAATTATCTTTCGATTTGTTTTCCAACATGCGTTTTACGGCTATAACATGGGCTTTGGCAAGATCTACCACATGGATGTAATCCCGGATACACGAACCGTCAGGCGTGTTGTAATCATCCCCGAAGACTTGTAATTGTTTTCTGATTCCTATGGCAGTCTGCGTCACAAACGGTAATAAATTATTGGGAACCCCAAGGGGTAATTCTCCTATTTCACCGGAAGCGTGCGCACCGATAGGATTAAAGTACCTCAATACAATACTCCGATAACTATCCGGATTCGAATGAATCGCATCTCGAATAATTTCTTCGCTGATTTGTTTGGTGTTTCCATAGGGCGATAACGCCGGCTGAATAGGTGCCTTTTCGGTAACAGGCAATTCTTCAGGTTGCCCATAAACTGTACATGATGATGAAAAAACCAAATGTTTAATTTTGTGTACAGGCATCAACTGCAACAGATTAATCAAAGAGACTAAGTTGTTGCGATAATAAAGCAAAGGTTTTTCAACCGATTCACCAACAGCTTTACTGGCCGCAAAGTGGATGATAGCATCAATACCACCATGCTTTTCAATAAAGTTTTCCATCGCTACATAATCCACACAGTCAATATTCTCAAAAACAGGGCGGATATTGGTTATTTTCTCAATACCATCCAACACCTCAATATTCGAATTAGATAAGTTATCAACAATGACAACCTCAAAACCTTCGTTAATCAGCTCAACAACTGTGTGTGAACCTATGTATCCGGTACCGCCGGTCACTAATACTTTTGCCATATTTTTATGCTTTAAATAACTGTGCGGGATAAACCCCTTTACGTACTAATTCATTGATTTTCAGCACAACTTGCGGCCTGTCTTCGGAATAAGTAACACCAAACCATTTAGCTGAGGTATCCAGCACCTTGCAGCTTGCTTTTCCCTGAACAATCAATTCATTGACAGCAAGCGGTATATAATATTCCGATTTCAACTCCTGACCCTTTTCCTTCAAAAAGTTTTTGAAAATCTCCCATGAATAATCAAAATAATCAGGCGTAAAACCCCACATATTCATTGATACCGGCGTGTTGGAAGGAATAGATACTTCTTCGCCATTTTCATCCAAATAAAAAATAGTACCGGATTTTTCCTCAATATGGGTACGTTCTACTACATTTTGCAAATAACCGTTCTGATCAACCACACAAACTCCCCTACTCACCGAACCACTTTTAGAAAGGGTATTTCCAACGTGATATCCAATCATACAATACTCATTTTTCTTACCTGCAACGCTACGTAGAAAATCTGCCATAACCTGAAAAGATTCCTGCCCATAAAAATCATCTGCATTGATAACAGCAAAGGGTTCTTTAATCACGTCTTTTCCCATCAAAACAGCGTGGTTGGTTCCCCAGGGCTTTTCCCGATCAGGGTGATAAGTGAAGCCGGCCGGTATCTTCGAAATATCCTGAAATACAATTTCAACATCAACCAAATTTTTAAACTTGTCGACTACAATTTCTTTAAAATCTTGTTCAAAACTTTCTCTGATAACAAACACCAATTTGCCAAAGCCTGCTTTGAGAGCATCATAAATGGAGTAATCCATGATGGTTTCTCCTGAAGGACCTAATCTGTCCAATTGTTTCAATCCACCATAGCGACTACCCATTCCGGCTGCCAATATAAATAAAGTCGGTTTCATAAGTAAAATAATATTAGTTTCAAACCACAAATGTACGGTTATTTTTTTGATTTTATGTAATTTTGCAACTCTTACTTAATCATCAAAGCTAAAATGATTTCATCAGCTCATATATCCATTGCTGCTAAATATATACGTGATGGTCGTTTGGTTGCTTTCCCTACTGAAACAGTTTACGGATTGGGTGCAAATGCACTGGATCCTCAGGCTGTTATGAAAATTTTTGAACTTAAGGAAAGACCAAGTTTTGACCCTCTGATTGTACATGTTGCTACGGTAGAAGACGCAAAAAGACTGACCATCACACAGGACGAAAGGCTGGATATGTTGGCTGAAAAATTTTGGCCCGGGCCTCTGACCATCATCTTACCAAAAAATGAGATTGTACCGAATATCGTTACGTCCGGACTTCAAACTGTGGGCATTCGCATCCCGAACCATCCGGTGGCACTTGACCTGATCCGTCAGTCCGGCTGTCCCATAGCAGCTCCCAGTGCCAATAAATTCGGAAAAATAAGTCCGACTCGCGCCAAACATGTCTTTAAACAGTTACCCGGTGTTGACTATCTGTTGGATGGGGGGAAGACACAAGTGGGCATAGAATCAACCATCATCTCCCTAAATGACAAAGGATTCGAAATTCTAAGGCACGGAATTATTACACAGGAAGAAATTGAACAAATTATTCCTTATCATACTTTGGTTGAACAAGATAACATTATTAGCCCGGGTATGCTCAAATCACATTACAGTCCGAATAAACCCATGTACCTTTTGGAAGACGACCTCCCTCCAACCATAGATAAATCCAGAGCCGGTCTGTTATCTTTTTTTGGCGGGAACACTTCAGGCTATAAAGTTGTTGAAATCTTAAGCCGGGATAAAAATTTAAGAACTTGTGCTGTCAATCTCTTTGCAGCCATCCATCGTTTAGAAGAAGCAAACATAGATTATATCCTTGCCGAATCGGTTCCGGAAAAAGGAATTGGCATTGCCATCATGGATAGATTGAGAAAAGCGGCGTACAAATACAGACCCATCAAATGATCTAAAACTACAGGAACAAAACTCCGCACACCTAATTAATCCGCGGACTAAAATCATATTTATCAAATCTGTTCAATCCTCTTCATTTCAAATATTGTTGATAACTTTTTTGCGTATTCACAGTTTCTATCGTTATTCTTTCTTAATTTTACGCAAATTTTATTTCATTCAATATTTACTAACATTTAAAACTTTTGAGATTCATGAGAAAACTGATTTTCGCAAGTTTACTACTTGCCTGTGGTACTGTGTTGGTGGCTCAGACCAACTTCCAGTTACACTATGATTTTGGGAAAGACAGAAATTTCGTCACCACTACTATTGAGCGCTTCAAGCCTGACACATACGGTAGTTTGTTTTATTTTATCGACTTCAACCATAGCGAAAATGGTCCGACAGAAAGCTATTGGGAGATTGCAAGAGAATTGAAGTTTTGGGATGCTCCTTTCAGTGCACATGTTGAATACAACGGAGGTTTGCATCACGAACCTGCATTCGGGTTCAATATTAAAAATGCCTACTTATTAGGGGGTACTTATAGTTTAAACAGCTCGGATTTTTCAAAAGGAATTTCCCTAACTGCCGCTTATAAACTGATCCAAAAACACTCCGATCCGCACAATTTTCAACTAACAGCCGTTTGGTTTATGCATTTCTTCAATAATAAGCTTTCATTTACAGGATTTGCAGACTTCTGGAGAGAAAAACAATCTTTTGGCATAAACGACAACGCCTCCTTTATTTTCTTATCTGAACCACAGTTATGGTACAATATTAACAAAATCATTTCCGTTGGTGGAGAAGTGGAACTTGGCTATAACTTCGGTGCAGTAAAAGGATTCAAAGTATGTCCGACCCTTGGCGTAAAATGTAATCTCTAAATAATTATTAGCTTTAAAATCAATTCTTATGTTTGAAAAATATTTTAATTTTAAACAAAACGGAACAAATCTACGCACAGAGATAATTGCGGGAATTACCACGTTCCTGACGATGGCTTATATTCTTGCCGTCAACCCTAATATTTTATCTGCCACAGGTATGGACCAGGCAGCTTTATTCACCACTACTGCACTTGCCGCTATAGTTGGTACATTAGTCATGGCTTTCTGGGCTAAACTACCTTTTGCATTGGCTCCCGGTATGGGCTTAAATGCATTCTTTGCTTTTACCGTTGTTTTGGGTATGGGATATAGCTGGCAATTTGCTTTGACGGCAGTATTGATAGAGGGTGTGATTTTCATCTTACTCACTATTTTTAATGTACGTGAAGCCATTGTGAATGCCATCCCCAAGTCTGTCAGATTAGCCATCAGTGCCGGTATTGGTCTGTTTATAGCCTTTATTGGTTTGCAAAATGCCGGTATTGTTGTAAACAACGAGGCTACTTTGCTTAGTTTAGGGGATATCACCTCCGGTACAGCTTTGCTGGGCATGATAGGCTTGATAATCACATCCGTACTGGTAGTGAAAAAAGTAAAAGGTAACCTCTTGATCGGTATTATCTTAACAGCTATAATTGGTATTCCAATGGGTTTAACACAGGTAAAGGGTTTTGTCAATTTGCCCCCGAGTATAGAACCGATTTTCTTCAAATTTGAATTTGCAAATATTTTCACTTTCGATATGTTGATTGTCGTATTTACTTTCTTATTTGTAGATATCTTTGATACTTTGGGAACCTTAGTAGGTGTTTCCACCAAAGCTAAAATTTTGGACAAAGACGGCAATGTTCCAAGAATCAAACAAGCTTTTATGGCCGATGCCATCGGTACCACTGCAGGTGCTATATTGGGGACAAGTACGGTAACAACTTACGTAGAAAGTGCTGCAGGTGTCACAGTAGGAGGTAAAACAGGTATGACAGCCTTTGTAACTGCCATTTGTTTTGCGGTTGCTTTATTCTTTTCTCCTGTTTTCCTTGCCATTCCCGGTGCTGCCACTGCTCCCGCTTTGATTTTAGTGGGTTTGTATATGTTGGAGCCAATCAAACAGCTTGATTTCTCCGATTTCTCTGAAAGTATCCCCGCCTTTATCTGCATCATTGCCATGCCGTTAGCTTACAGCATTGCAGAAGGGATCACTCTGGGAGTGCTCAGTTACGTATTCATCAACCTCATCAGCGGTAATTTCAAAAAAATCAGTATCGGCATGTATGTGCTAGCCGTGCTGTTTATTTTGAAGTATATATTTATATAGCTTTTCCAAGAACTTGTTAGGATGAGGGCTGGGGAAATTCACACCTCCAGCCCTCTTGCTTTTTCAGCTCATCTGTCAAGGTCACCTGGCTTATCCAAGCAAAATCAATCCCGAACTTTGGTATTTTTTCCTTCCTTTATAAATTTTCAAATTTTTACGCAACAAAAAGAATAAAGATTTCATCATACAGGCATATTTTTCAATGTCAAACTAAAATCTACGCCATTATGTTCAAAATATTTCAAGACACGCATTATTTGTTCAGGGATCAAATTAAAAAACTATATCTTGAGTCCCTTTCTAAAAAGGGTTATACAAAAAAGTTCTTTAATCTTGAAGATTTAGATAAAGAAATTCAATTGGCTTATGAAGAAGGCTTGATGATGGTAGCCGTGGATGAAAATGATGAAACTCAATTGACAGGTGCATTATTGGTCTATCCGCTTGAATACCACGCCGGCTTTTATCCCGAGCTTGCTGAAGTATCTGACAAAAGACATACTCCTTATATTGCTGAAGTTATTATAAGCAAAAAATTTAGCAAAATGGGACTAAGGCATAAACTGCTGACAAACACATTTACGTACCTGAAAGAACTTCGTTTTAAAGAAGTATTTACGCGTGTTTGGAAAAGGAATGCCAAATTAGTTAATTTATACAAATCTGCGGGATTCAGTTATGTAAACAGCATTTTAAAAGCACACAACAAAAAGCAAAAGTGCTTTACCGTTAAAGACTTATACCTGAGAAGGGGATTGTGATCTTAAATTTTCGAATACTCTTTTAAAAGCCAACTATCTCATAATGATTTAGTTGGCTTTTTACGTAAAGACAACGGGTTTCGAGTTTCGTGGTCACGGGGAATTAGGGAATTACTTCTCGCAGATTAACGCAGATTGCGGCGCAGATTTATGCAAATTGGAGACTAAACGGCTACCGAGACTCTTTTGATGACGCGACCGACCTCGTCCGGTGAGCCGAAAAATAAGTGAGAACAGCGTTAATAATCGTCCTTGTCTGAGCAACGAAGTTGCGAGTTTGGACGATTTAGCTGTTCAAGCGCTAATTTTTCGAGCGAAGCGGGCGCAGTCTTGATTTTTTTTTGCTTCATTTTTTTGTATCAAGACAAAAAAATGAAGTAAGGTTCGGGCAGGAATAAAATCAAAAAGCCCTCAAACAAAGTAATTCTGTTTGAGGGCTTCTCTTTTTTAAAAAAACGGCAGCTATCTACTCTCCCACTTTTACGCAGTACCATCGACGTAACCGGGCTTAACTTCTCTGTTCGGAATGGGAAGAGGTGGAACCCCGGTGCTGTAACCACCTGAATAATAATCTGTCAGCAACTATGACATGAGACTGTCTCAAAGGTGTATTAGAAGTGTCCAAATGCAAGGCACTGAGATTGAGGCAAAGAAGCATACTGAAGTATGTGACTGAGCCCGTACTTCGACAAGCTCAGCAACCATCGAAAGTAACGAAGCAGTTGGGCGCTTATGGGACACCGACACTGACATAATAGGAATGACATATTGAATCAATGCAAAATAAATCTTTCGTATAGTATTTACTCCGTTTTCCTTAAATCGCAGAAATAATACTTTTTTGTTTAACTATTTTTTCTGTGGGTTTAACCCCACTCAAAAGCGCTTCGGGTAATTAGTATTACTCGGCTCATACATCTCTGTTATACACCTGTAACC
>JAAYQF010000057.1 GCA_012519425.1 Bacteroidales bacterium
GTGTTTGCCATAATATTGGCCAAATACCTGTCAAGTCGCATCATGCTTTGTCCCTTGTCAACCACAAAGCGAAAATGTTCAAAAAGTTCCTGTTCGGAGACTAACTCATCGTCTTCAATTTCTTCAAGATAGTTGTCCTGCACTTCTGTTTCTCCTGATTAAAAAAACTCTTCTTCTTCCTCAAAACGATTGTTCAAGGACTGTTCAATGAGGTCCTGATCCTTGGTGAGCCATATATTGATCCGGGTTCCGGCCGGCATTTCTTCCTCTGCTTCCGGATTTTGCTTGTAAATGATGTATTCATTCTCATCCCCTAAGGGAGGCACATCATAATTTACGGCACCAATGACAAACATGGAGGCTATAGCTTCATTTTTTGCATTCAAATAGGTTCTGCCAACCAGGTCGGGTATATACGAGATTT
This sequence comes from Bacteroidales bacterium, assembly GCA_012519425.1. Classification (GTDB taxonomy): domain Bacteria; phylum Bacteroidota; class Bacteroidia; order Bacteroidales; family Paludibacteraceae; genus Paludibacter. The sequence continues at coordinate 425 of JAAYQF010000057.1, forward strand.
CACTTCCAACTCCGCTACCCACAATCAGTGTCACGCTGCTTCCTTCCGGCAGGCGGGTACCCGGAACGATGCTTTGCCCCATAAAACTGACATCAATAACCAGGTCTTTGAATTCCGACGGGCTGTAAATTATGCTGGAAACACTCAGTCCGAGAGAATTTAATAAAGCATCTGCCTGTCTGGCAGAAATATCATTTACATCCGGTAAGGGTATCATATTTACCTGGCGATTGTTCAATATCAGATAAATAGAGCGATTTTTTTTGACGGATGAATTGGCCGGAGGAACCTGTTCCACAATGGTGCCCAATGGTTTATCCTTCACATATACTGAATCTATGACCTCAGGATACAAGGCATAGTTAGCCAAAAGACTTTGGGCTTCTTCAACGAACAATCCCTGTAAATCAGGCACCCTTACAGATTCCCCGTGATGCGTGTAGCGGTCAAGCAAAAGCAGTGTTACCCACGCCAAAACAACAACAATCAACAGAGCCAACAGGACCCTTTTGATTATAAAACCTGCTAAGCTTTCTTTCCAAAAAGTTTTAAAATTCATCATGTAAAGTCGGATTAAAAATCGGCACTCAAACTTTGAAAATTAAACAACTGCCAAAATTAATGAAATAATATGACTTATGCCCAAGAATGGAAACTTTATTTACTCTTCTTCATTAACAGCAATGTAATAAACATTTCACGAAATGTAATAATTATCACACATTCTTGTAACATAAAATCTTCAATTTTGCACTGAATTTTTTGTGAAGCTATTTGGATGAAAAATATCAGGTTGTTGATCAGGAACAAGTGCGAAAAAAGAGGCTTATCCTTCCTATTGTTAATATCGTTTTCTTCTATCATTTTTGCTCAAAATGGGAGTATTTCAGGTAAAATTATTGACGCGCAAAGTCAGGAGCCATTGATTGGGGCGTCAGTGGTTTTAAATGGTACAACAAGCGGTAATGCTACAAATTTGGATGGAGATTACAGTATACAAAATATCAGTCCCGGAACCTACACTTTAACTGTTTCCTATATTTCCTATCAAACAACTATGAAGGAAAATGTTGTTGTAGAAGCTGACAAAACCACATTTTTGACCATTCCTCTCAAACCTGCCGATTTTACCTTAACTGAAATGGAGGTAGTGGCAAGAGCTAATCGCGAAAGTGAACATATTTTATTAATGGAACAACGGAAAGCCTTGATAGCTACTCAGGCGGTGAGTGCACGTGAAATGTCCAGAAAAGGGCTTAGCAACGCAGAAAGTGCCGTTACCAAAGTTTCAGGAATATCAAAACAGGATGGAGTAAAAAATGTTTTCGTTCGCGGACTCGGCGACCGTTATAACAATACGACACTCAACGGCTTTCCGATACCTTCAGAAGATCCGGAATATAAGAATATCGCTCTTGATTTTTTTGGAACCGATGTCATACAAAGCATTGGTGTAAGCAAAGTTTTTAATAGTTCGCTCGCAGGCGATGTGGGCGGTGCTGTGATTGACATTACCTCTAAAGAGTTGGTCGGAGATGAAGATCTCAGCGTGGAGTTTTCGGGAGGAGTCAACACTTCCGCCATTCAGAATCCATACTTCGTACAAGATGGAACTGATTACTTTGGACTTGCAAACAGAACACGTCCTTTAACTGATAACTTTAATTTCAATAATAGCTTAGATCCCTCTCAAGTTACACCTGTAAATCACTCGGTCAGCATTTCAGGCGGGAAAAGATTCAAAATAGGAGATGCATCAAATCCACTCTCTTTTTATGTGGTCGGATCCCACGACAAAAGCTATTCGGCTGTGATGGATGAAATAGTAAGAAACACGGTTGTAGACGGTACTGTGTGGCAAGATCAGTTGGGTAGAAAATATTCCAATTCCACCAATCAGCTTATCCTTGGAAATGCCCAGTACGAGTTCAATAAACATCGACTTGCTTATAACATTTTATTACTCCACACCAACAATCAATATGTGGGAGAATATACAGGTACAAACGGAGAAAAACATCAAGATGACCCTGACCGATATTTAGGTTTTTTAAGAAGGCAACAAACAAATGACAATACGCTTGTTGTTAATCAATTGTCGACCGAATGGCAGTTGAATAATAGAACAAAACTCAATGCGGGCATTTCTCATAATAATGTAACCGGCTCTGAACCTGACAGGCGTGAAAATTACCTGACCAAAGGTTTGGGAGAGTTCTATTTTTTTACCGGCAGTGACCGCCAAAAAAGGTTTTATTCATTACTTCAGGAAAATGATTTCAACCTGAAAGTAAACCTGAGCTATGAGCTGAATGATAAGTTTGATAGTAAAAAATCAAATTTCAATGTCGGATACAACGGAAGATATGTGTTGGATAATTTTGATGCATTGGAATATGTGTTTACTGCAGTCGGCGGTCAGTACCAGGCAGATGACCTGCTTCTTGATGCTGCATATAATCAGCAAAACTACACAGAAGGACGGTTCTCGATGAAGAAAGGCTACAACAACAAGTACCAGGTTACAAAATTGATCAATTCACCCTTCGCCGAAGTCAACTATCAACTTGCGTCCAAACTAACCGCCAATGCAGGAGTGAAAGTTGATTTGGTAAATTTGAATTTGGATTATGACATTGAAATACTTCCTGTGGGCAGGGTAGGCATCAACAACAAACTATATGTACTTCCATCCGTGAATTTGAAGTATGATGTAAATAGCAAAAATTCAGTTCGCATGGGGTTAAGCAAGACCTACACACTTCCACAATCAAAGGAGATTTCACCCTATCAGTACGTAAATATAAGTTTTACAAGTCAAGGTGACCGGAATATCAAGCCATCCGAAAGCTACAATGTCGATTTAAAATGGGATTATTACCTCAGTCCTTCCGAAATTATCACAGTAAATGGCTTTTATAAACATATTCTCGACCCGATCGGTCGAATCGACGGGGCCAGTTCCGGTGGTTTTCTGACCTACAAAAATATTGCAGAGTTTGCTACCGTGGCAGGAGCTGAGCTGGAAGTCAGAAAAGACATCTTTAATTTTTCAAGTTCAGTTAAAGACAAAAGGAATAAGCTGTCTGTGGGATTAAATGCATCTTATATTTATTCAAATCTGTTACTGCAAGCTATAAACACCCCACCACGTAACGTACAATTGGAAGGAGCGTCCCCTTTTATTATCAATTTTGATATTGCTTATAATTATGTTCACGATTATATAAATATAACCAACTCATTAGTTTTCAGTTATTTTAGTGACAGAATTCATACAATTGGAGCACAGGGGTATAAAAACATTATGGAGAGCGGTGCACCGACCTTAGACTTTGTTTCACTTTCGAAAATCAGCCGGCATTTAACAATTAAACTAAAAGCGTCTAATCTGCTTAACTCAACTTTCCAGCTTACTCGTGAAAATAGCAACGGCACCCGAAACGAAATTTTAAGTCAATTTCAGAAAGGAATCAATGTAAGTTTGGGACTAGTATATGATTTATAGATAACTAACAGATAACCAAAACAATTTTAACAACTTAAAAATGAACAAAATGAAAAAGTATTTTATGAATTTAATGGTAGTTGTTGTAGCAACAACCTTGTTATTCAGCTCTTGTGAAGAAAAAGAGGTAAAAGAGCAAATTGACATCCTGATTGAAACAGGAGTATTGCGTGGAAATTTAACCCACGATGTAACGCTTGACGCAAATAAAACCTACGCATTAGCAGGTGCTTTCATAGTAGAAAAAGGAGGTTCCATCACTATCCCTGCCGGTACAAAAATAGTTGCCGAAGAAGGTTTTGGTAATTATATTTTAGTGGCACAGGGAGGAAAAATCTTTGTAAACGGTACAGCTGAAAAACCTGTAAAAATGGTTGGAAAAAC
>JAAYQF010000058.1 GCA_012519425.1 Bacteroidales bacterium
CCGACTAAATAATACCTGGCTAACATGGTCTGAGACCGCCAGGGATCATAAACGACCAGGGTTTTGTAATCAGAATTTTCAATGATGCCAAAACCTTCTGCATAAGTTAAAGCAATGGTATCACCCAATATCACCGAATCTTTAACGGATTGAGATTTTTTTCCACAACCCGCTATCAGCAAAACAACAAAACCAAGCAAAAAAACAAATTTACGATTTACCATCAAGCCTTTATTTATTTTAAATTTACTACCTACCTCGCGAACTCGGAACGCAAAACCCGTAACCCCAGACCTCGTGAACATGCACCCCGGAACACGCGAACACGTACCGCGGAACTCAAAACACGTATTCCTAAGGAGTTATCTTTTCAATATACCCCAACAACTCCTCTCTTCCTACCCCCTTTTCCGAAGAAGTAATAAAAACAGGCGGAAGTTCTTCCCAGCTTTCCAACAATTTCTCTTTATATAGATTTATATTTTCGTTCAATCGGTGCGTTGACAATTTATCAGCCTTCGTAAAGACAATAGAAAAAGGAACACCGTTCACCCCTAACCAGTACATAAAATCTACATCAATCTTTTGAGGTTCATGTCTGCAGTCCACCAGTACAAAAAGATTGGTCAATGCCTCACGATACAAAATATAATTCTCAATCAGCTGTCTCAACTGATTTCGGATTGATTTACCACGAGATGCGTACCCATATCCGGGCAAATCTACCAAATACCATTCATCATTGATGATAAAATGATTGATGAGCAATGTTTTCCCCGGTTTGGAGGAAGTCATTGCCAAACCCTTTTTATTGGTCAACATATTGATCAATGAGGATTTACCCACATTGGAGCGACCAATAAAAGCATATTCAGGCAATCCGGTTTGGGGACATTTTCTCACATCAGAATTACTGATGACAAATTCAGCTGTTTTTATTTCCATATTTCGAACTTATGAATAATCCTAAAAAAGTCAGACCACCATTCAACAACAACAACTCATAACCAAATTGATAACCAAGATAACGCGTGGTCAGCACATTCAAACCAAAGCAAAGCAAGGGCGATAAGACAGCAATGAAAGGCACAGTCCATTCAACAGGTTTTAGTTTGGTGAACAACCCGAAACTGAACATGCCCAACAGCGGACCATAAGTGTAAGAAACGATGATGTAAATAGCATCAATAACACTTGTATTATTTAATTTGTTGAAAACGAGAATCACCAATAAAAACAAAAGAGTGATACCGACATGCACCATCATTCTAATTTTTTTCGAATTATCAGGGCGGCTATCATCATCTTTCTTCACCTTTATCCCCAAAATATCCACTGTAAAAGAAGTGGTCAGGGCTGTCAGGGCTGAGTCGGCGCTGGAAAATGCCGCGGCAATAATACCCAGCACAAACATCAGCAAGACGATGCTACCCAAATGATTGACTGCAACATAAGCGAGGATTTCATCTCCCTTTGCCGGCAGTAGAATGCCCTGGTTGGATGCAAAAAGTAAAATTAAAAAACCCAAGGTCAAAAACAACAAATTAACGGGTATAAAGGCAGCACCATACCAATACATATTTTTTTGTGCTTCAGGCAAAGATTTGCAGGAAAGATTTTTTTGCATCATATCCTGGTCCAAACCAGTCATAACGATGGGAATAAAAACTCCACTTAAAAACTGTTTGACAAAATGCTGTTTACTGAGCCAATCATCAAAAACAAAAACGCGTGTCCATGAACTGTTCGCCATCTCACGTGAAAGCGCTTTAAAATCTAATCCCATGCTTTGTGTTATTTCAACTATCATCACGATTAAAGCAACCAGCATGACAATTGTTTGCAACGTATCTGTCCACACAATACTTTTGATACCACTTCTGAATGTGTATGCCCAAATGGTCAACAAAAAAATGATGACAGTCAGATAAAATGGAATATTCCAGGCATCAAAAACCAAAGTTTGCAGAATTAAAGCCACGATATACAAACGAACGGCAGCACCGATCGTCTTGGATAACAGAAAAAAAGAAGCACCGGTTTTATAGCTATATTTTCCGAACCGTTCTCCCAAATAGGTGTAAATGCTGGTCAGATTCAGCTTGTAATATAGTGGCAACAAGACTTTAGCAATGACTATATAGCCAAAGAAGAAACCTAAAACGGTCTGCATATAAGTGAATTGGAAATTCCCAACCATCCCTGGCACAGAAACAAAACTAACTCCCGAAACCGATGCTCCTATCATTCCAATGGAAACTATCCACCAGGGAGATTGTTTGTTGCCGGTAAAAAATGCTTCATTGTCAGTCGATTTTCGTCCCGCTATAAAAGATATCAATAGCAACAGAAGAAAATATGCAATGATTATCAGCAATATACTCAAACTACTCATCATGTATGCTCTAAAACAGAGTCAAAAGTAGTAAAAAGCGCAGAGATAGACAATTGTATCTGGAGGCGAATTCAAATAGAATAATCCGAATGCAGTGCAAGACAAGTTTTAAAAATTAAAAACAAAGAATTAGCATTGCGAAATTTATTTTTTTGAAAGTTAAACAATTTTACCTCAAAATATGTTAATAATTAAGCATTTCATAAATTTTATGAAAAATAATATGTTATATTTGTTCCTGCTTAAACAAAAATATAATGTATTTTGCATATAATACTTAAAATGCAGCGATACAAGCCGATGCAATCTAAACTAACATTTTAGAATCAGAAACATAAAGCATGAAACTCAGAACGATTATTATATTGATATTAGCCATGGTTCTTTCCTTCGTGGCACTGATCATCATTCAAGTCAGGTACGTTAAAGAAAATTCTGAAATGATTGAAAATCAATTTGATGCAAGTGTGAGAAGGAGTTTGTGGCAAACTGTGTTTTTGGTTGAAGAAAATGAAGCATTGGAATATCTTGGACAAACCTTGGAACTGCTGGATTATCAAAATAACCCGGACCTACGCCAGGATAGTCGCTTGAGTGATATTGACACACTCAGCCGGGCAAGAACTTTAGAGGGCCGTAAATTCATCAGACCCAGAATCAGGATATCTACCAAGCACGGCAAAGCCACCATCGAAGAAACCTCTAAGTATTTACAAGATAAATTCCGAAAAGAGTTTTCAAGATCTAAAACTATTTTGGACCAGGCTGTTTTTAGATGGTTACGCGAAAGCAGTCACAAAGATATTAGAGAACGTGTTGATTTTGAGGAACTTAATTATATACTCGAAAAATACCTGACCAGTAATGGTATTGACTTACCCTTCTATTATTGTGTGGTAGATAAAAGTGGCAGGGAAATTTTCAGCTGCAAAAAAGACATTGACTACGATAAGCAAGAAAAAAGCAGCAGTGTGTACAGACAAAAATTTTTCCCTTTGGAGGATAGTGCAAAAGAGGTTTATTTACAGGTTACTTTTCCAACCAAAAAGAATTATATCATCAACTCGATGAGCTTGTTGTACCCCAGCATCATTTTGATTTTGTTAATCTTGGGTATTTTCATAGTCGCGGTAATTGTTATTTTTAAACAAAAGCAGTTGAATAGTATCAAAACTGACTTTGTCAACAATATGACCCATGAATTAAAAACACCCATTGCAAGCATTTCTTTGGCCTCTCAAATGCTACAAGATCCGGGAGTCGGGAAAACGCCAGAAACACTGAAACATATATCGAAAGTAGTGAAAGAAGAAACAAGCCGATTGAGCCGAATGGTTGAGGAAGTATTAAAACTCTCGCTCTTTGAAACGGAAAAATCGACTTACAATATGAAGGAGATGCATGTCAATGAATTGATAGCATATACCTCTGAGATTTTTTCTTTAAAAGTAAACAGCAAGGGTGGAAAAATTACAACAATTTTAAAAGCAAAAGACGATCTGATATTGGCGGATGAAGTGCACTTCACGAATGTAATCCACAGCATCGTTGACAACGCCTTAAAATACAGTGATAAACCTTTGCTGCTCACCTTGGAAACCTGGAACGAAAAAGATAATTTATTAATTAGCTTTGAGGATAATGGCATTGGTATGTCCAAGGAAGATCTGAAAAGAATCTTTGATAAGTTCTACCGTGTATCTACCGGCAATAAACACGACGTCAAAGGGTTTGGCCTGGGGCTGGCTTATGTTAAGAAAATTATACAAGAACATCGCGGTACCATCAAGGTGGACAGCGAACTGAATATTGGAACAAAATTTACTATTACATTACCAACACTTAAAAAACATTGATTATGAACGACGAAAAAGTAAAAGTTTTATTGTGCGAAGACGATGAGAATCTAGGTATGTTGTTGCGTGAATACCTTCAGACAAGGGGCTATGACGCTGACTTGCAACCGGACGGAGAAGCCGGATACAAGGCATTTACAAAAAACAAATACGATTTATGCGTTTTGGATGTCATGATGCCTAAAAAAGACGGTTTCACATTAGCATCGGACATACGAGCTATAAACACGGAAGTCCCCATCATTTTCCTGACCGCCAAATCCATGAAAGAAGATATTCTTCAAGGATTTAAATTAGGCGCTGACGACTATCTGTCCAAGCCATTCAGCATGGAAGAATTGCTTTCCCGCATTGAATCCATTCTGAGAAGGGTGCGCGGTAAGAAAATTAAGGATATCACCACGTTTAACATCGGCGCATTTGTATTTGATTCACAAAAACAAACACTCGAATTTGATGGAGCAATCAGAAA
>JAAYQF010000059.1 GCA_012519425.1 Bacteroidales bacterium
ATTCGCCGGCATGAATTAAATTACTTACAATACGCCATTTTGATATTGAGTGAAATATTGGCTATGTCGCTTTTCTTTTCGCTGTTTTCCCGCTACGTGCCTTCCGGTGGAAAAGAAAGAGATTTTATGCAGTTGTTTCAGAAATCTTTCGTTAATACCAGTCTGGTGTTGCTGTTGCCCTATTCCATTTCCATCTTGTTTTTCTCGTGGAAAGAAAAAAACCGTTTATTGAAAGCACAGGAAGGAGATGACAGCACCATTCCTACACATAAAAAGAGCTTAATTGGATTTCAGGATGAAAAGGGGGAGTTGAAAATCTCCATCATGCTCGAAAATCTTGTGCTGATAGAATCGGCAGACAATTATGCTACCATCCATTACATCAATAAGGATAAACTAAACACCTTCCTGATCAGGAATTCTTTAAAGTGGATAGAAGATAACTTAACCAAAGACACATCCTTGGTTCGCTGTCATCGTTCCTATATCATTAATCTTGACAAAGTCAGGGTGTTCAAGAAAACCAAAAATGGTATTTTTATGGAATTGGAAGCACCTGATACACCTGATATCCCTGTCTCCAAAACCTATTACAACAAAGTGATGGAGAAGTTTTCACAGTATTCGATTTAGTTAATGATTTGCTGATTTGCCTATATCAATGCTGAGTCTTATGCACGGAAAACTTCTACGAACTTAAAAAAGCAAGTTTCAAATAATTATTAAAATATTTGCCCAGACAAAAATAAAGCATTACGTTTATACCAGTTTTTCGATAAAAATATTACTAATTATTCTAATATCTCTTTAAGATGACCAAAACAATAACATTTAACGAACTGCGCAAAATAAAGGATTCGCTCCCAAGCGGGAGTATGGCCAGGATCGCTGAAGAACTTGGCCTGGAAAAAGAATCGGTGAAAAATTATTTTGGTGGTAACAATTATGATGATGGAGTGAGTGTGGGTATGCATATTGAACCGGGACCCGATGGTGGGTTAGTGTTGTTGGATGACACCAAAATTTTGAATATAGCGCTGAGAATGTTAGAAGAACAAGACTCTTAAATTTAGTATTCAAAAGTGGAAGTAAAAGGTTTTTAAAAAGCAGTGAAAATATTGTCACTGCTTTTTTATTGGTTCCATGCTTCCCCTTGCATTGTAGTATTATTAATCACTGTTGGTCCTGAAATGCAACTTCCCGAATTGTTTGTTGAACGTATGAAAGCGATGCTTGGAGCTGATTATGCTGACTTTGAACAAGCTCTGCAATCGCCGCCTCCGGTGAGTGTGCGTGTCAACAACAAACTTGAAAACTACAAACCTTCTGAGTGTCGGGTACCCTGGTGCGATACCGGATATTATTTGGAGGAACGACCACTTTTTACAGCTGATCCATTGCTGCATGCAGGTGTATATTATGTACAGGAAGCTAGTTCCATGTTTTTGAAGCATATTGCAAAAGCTTTTTTATCACAGGCAGAAAATGTATTGGATTTATGTGCTGCACCGGGTGGTAAGTCAACTTTGTTGTTGGAGTCTCTACCTGATCATACTTTGTTGGTCAGTAATGAAATTATTCGCTCCAGGGCTCAGATATTGGCTGAAAACATTACGAAGTGGGGTAATTCCAATGTGGTGGTTACGAATAATGCCCCAAAAGATTTTCGGCAATTTCCTGGATTTTTTGATGCTGTCCTGGTGGATGCTCCTTGTTCTGGCGAAGGTATGTTCAGAAAAGATGCAGGAGCTATCAAAGAGTGGAGTATGCAAAACGTACAAAACTGCGCAATTCGTCAAAAATCTATTTTACAGGATGTGTGGGGCAGTCTGAAAGACAGCGGTTTGTTGATTTACAGCACCTGTACTTACAATAGGGAAGAGAACGAAGAGCAAATTGCTTGGATCTGTGGTGAGCTAGGGGCAGAACATTTAAAAATTGATATCAGTGATTTTGATGGTATTGTTGAGTCTGATTTAGGTTATCGGTTTTATCCGCATAAAGTACAAGGAGAAGGCTTGTTTATGGCTGTGCTGAGAAAAAACGATTCAGGCAAATACACACCAGGTTTACGTACAAACAAAGTATTGAAAGAAAGCAAAATAATCGACCGTTCTAAATTGTATAGTAATCAAATACTTAATTCTGAGAGGTTTGAAATTATCGAGCTGCAAAATCAAATCCATGCTATTCCTAAATCTCACCCGGATGTTTATTTGGGATTCCGGCATCGTCTTAATTGTCTTTTAAACGGTGTTTTAATTGCTGACACAAAGGGTAAAGACCATATTCCTGCTCATCAATTTGCATTATCCAAAATTATCAATTCCCGGCAATTTTCGTCTTTTGAGGTAGATTACGATACTGCCATTTCATACTTGAAAAGAGATAATATCCTGCTGCCATACACCACGCAACGTTCTTATGTATTGATAAGGTACAAACAACAAGTATTAGGTTGGGTTAAACATCTCGGCAACAGAACCAATAATATGTACCCTCAACACTGGAGAATCAAAATGCGGTTGTAACTCTTTGATTTAATGTTTAAGTATTTGTTGAACATATGGTATAGATGAAATTGTTTTGTTATTTTTGCACTATTGGTATTTCCTTTTTTGATCATTTTTTAAATGGACCACATACAAAGCTTTTTACAGAGTATTGTAATCTTTTTGCTTGGCATCTTTCTGACAGCATGCTCGGGGATGTTATTTACGAGTATTGATGTATTGCGTCCTGCAAAGGTAAATTTTCCGGAAGATGTCAATCATTTGTTGATTGTTAACAACTCGCGTCCTCAGCCTCATACTTATGGGCATACCACTGAATTATTTGATGAAAGTAATGAAGCTGTTTCAATTGAAACCGACAGTTTGGCATTATTCTCCCTGGCATCTCTTTCTGAAGCTATGGCTGAGAAAGAGTTTTTCAGTTCCATTCATTTGATGCATGAATCCATAAAGAAAGATAGTAGTTTTTCGGAAGTGACCTATCCTGACAGAGACTATCTTGTCGATTTGTGTCGAAAGGAAGGAGCAGAAGGCATTATTTCTTTGAATCGCATCATTGTCAATGACAAGCTTGGAGAATTGTATGATATGAGTCAAGCCCTCTATATCGCTTATCTAGAGGCTATTTATGACTACAATTGGAGTGTGCATTTTCCCGCTAAAAATCAGATATATTCTTTTGCTGCAAAAGATACTGTGTATTGGGAATCTGAATCGTATTACAGAGAACGAGCTGTCAACGGTTTGCCCGACAGAAGGGATGCCCTGATCGATGGCGCTTTGATTAGCGGCAGGAGGTCTGTTAGTAAATTTATTCCTTATTGGGAGCAGTCCGATCGCTATTTCTTTAAATTTCAGGATAAAAAACTGAAGCAAGGCTTTGATTCTTTATATGTTAAAAATTGGGATGCTGCCATTGATATATGGACAGATTTGTTAGAAAAGACTTCTAGGAAATCGAAAAAAATAAAAACTGCCCACAATCTGTCGGTACTTTATGAAATCAAAGGCGATATACAGCAAGCTTATGATTATTCAAACCAAGCCATGGATGTCTATATGGATATCTTATTGTTTGATTATCGATCAATCTTATTTGTTGTGCAGCAGAATGAATTTTTGAGGAAAAGACTTGCCGAAATGAGTTTGTTAAACAAACAGTTAGGTAATTAACATGATTAATCTTAAAACATATGCAAAATTTAACACTAAGTCAGGCTGATTTACTTCAGCTGAAAGAAAAGGGTATTTCTGAATTGAAGTTGAAAGAACAACTGAATGCATTTGTAAAAGGATTTCCGTTCCTGTCTGTTGTTAGTTCAGCTTCCGTTGATAAGGGCATCTTACAATTATCTCACGAGGATATTTCGGAATATCTCCGGATTTGGGATCTCTATCTTGAAAAAAATCATACCATCGTAAAATTTGTGCCTGCCTCAGGTGCGGCGAGTCGCATGTTTAAGGATTTATACGAATTTTTAGATGGAGAATCTGAGATTCCACAGAAAGAATCAGTGATTGAGTTCTTTGAACAGATCGACAAATTTGCATTTTATAATTTGTTAGATGGCACTTGTGAAGCAAATGAAGGATCTGATATCGCGGGTTTGATTGTAGCTGAAAAATATAAGTCTGTTGTCGATAATTTGCTGAATGCCAAAGGATTGAATTATGGCTCCTTGCCTAAAGGTCTGTTGTTGTTTCACCGATATGAACAAGGAAATCGTACTCCCTTTATGGAGCATTTGGCTGAAGGTGCATTTTATGCACGAAATAAACAGGGGGTGGTCCGTATACATTTTACGGTATCGGGCGATCATCAGCCCTTGTTTGAAAAGCATTTCAAAGATGTTGTTGATGATTTTTCTGCTGTCTTTCATGCTGATTATCTGATAAGTTTTTCCGAACAAAAGCCATCTACAGACACCATTGCCGCGGATGAAAATAATCAACCATTCAGAGAAGGAGGAAAGTTACTGTTTCGACCGGGAGGTCACGGTGCTTTGATAGAAAATTTGAATGATTTGGAAGCGAATGTGATATTTATTAAGAATATCGATAATGTGGTTCCGGATGCCTTGAAGAATCCGACCATTATCTATAAGAAAATGATAGCCGGACTGTTGGTGAAAATTCAGGAGCAGACTTTTGAATACCTTCGGATGATGGATAAAGGACAGCTTCCTGAGCATCAATTGCAGGAAATATCGACTTTTTGCGAAGAGACTTTAAATAATCTGCATCCGAACATTTCCAGTTTATCGGGCAGAGCTTTGCAGGACTATTTGAAGCGTAAATTAAATCGTCCCATCAGGGTTTGTGGCATGGTGCTTAATACAGGAGAGCCGGGTGGCGGACCATTTTTTACTAAAAACGAGGACGGAACTGTTTCAGCTCAGATACTTGAAAGTTCACAGATTAACACAAACAATCCGGAAGAGAGAAGTAAAATGGCACAATCCACTCATTTTAATCCGGTCGATTTGGTTTGTGGTGTAAGAAATTACAAAGGAGAAAAATTTAATTTAACCCAATATGTAGATCAGGACACCGGCTTTATCTCTTTGAAGTCTAAAAGTGGAAAAACCCTGAAAGCCTTAGAGTTACCCGGGTTATGGAATGGTGCCATGTCGGATTGGAATACCATCTTCGTGGAAGTACCAATTACTACCTTTAATCCGGTAAAAACGGTGAATGACTTGTTGCGTATTGTACATCAGTGATTAAGACAATAGAACAAAGAGCAAAGACAAAAGACAAGGAATGATTTTTAGCATTCAGCAGCCAATACTCGGCATCAATACCAAAAGCAACAATTATCTTTGACCTTTGTTTATTCGGAATAAAAAAACTAAATTTGCAGTCTCAAAAAACGGGATGTAGCGCAGTCCGGTAGCGCACACGTCTGGGGGGCGTGTGGTCGCAGGTTCAAATCCTGTCATCCCGACAAAAATGATACGTAATCATCAATCAATTCATCATTTTTATTTTGAATAAGAGTCCTTTACAAAAGGTGAATTTTGTAAGTAATCCAAACTTCTTTTTACGCTTTCCAGGGGTGTGAAATTATACTTTTCTACTTCTACAATCAGATATTTCACTCCGGCAATATCAGTATGACTGAAAATAGCATCAAAACCTACCATGCCACTCTGTCCCAACTCCTTATCATCTTTGATATGCAGTGTTTCAAAGCGTCCGGGATAGTTTTTAAAATAATCAACAGGGCTTTTCCCTCCACGAACAACCCAATACACATCCATCTGAAAAAACACTTTGGACGGATCGGTATTTTTTAGCATAAAGTCATACATTACTTCATCTTCAACTTTAGAAAACTCAAAATCGTGATTATGGTATCCAAAACTTAATCCTGCTTGATTACACCTTTCTCCGATTTGATTATAATAATCACAATATGCTTTCAAATCTGCAAGTGTTTTTGTCCTAGGCATAGAAGGTACGACAATGTATTTCATACCGGCTTTCTTGTGTGCCTTAATTGCAGTATCCCACCAGGCCCATACTTCATTCCAATCCGTTTTGGCAATATCGTTTGCCAGCGATTTATTTGTATGAGATGATAAAATGGTCAGACCATTGGCTTCAATTTCCTTTTTGAATTCTTCCGGACTCAAACCATAAAATTTACCATTTGAGTACCCTGCAGCTTCAATTCCGGTATAACCCATTTTACCCACTGCTGACACTGTACCCTTAAAATCTTTACTGATATCATCCCGAACTGAGTAAAGTTGTATGTAAATTTCCTTTTTTTGACCTTTTGTCGATGCAAGGAAAGGAACGAACATCAATAATGTCAAAACCAGTATGTAACTCCTTATTTTCATAGATTGATAATTTGAATTTCATTTCTTTGTATAAAGAACGGGGCTGTCTCAAAAGTAACGCAGCAGTTGGGCACTTATGAGACACCGCCATTCTTATGAGACATTGACTAATCAAGAATTTTAATTTTGATATTCCTGTACCAAACGTCATCGCCGTGATCCTGTAAACCAATATAACCCTCTCCGTTTTCGCCACCGGCATTGATGAAGTTTTCCCAGCCTTTAAACTTACTGTTGTCTACCATATTTTTCCAGTCATCCGTCCATAAATGGTATTCCAATACATTCTCTCCATTTTGAGAATGAACAACTGTTCCCTTATATACCAATATGCCACCGGTGTTCCATTCACCATATGGTTTGGAGTTTTGTGGTACGGCAGGAATTAAATCATACAAAGAGGCTGATTTACGATTTCCATCTTTACCCAAACGCCCGTCCGGATGATTTTCATTGTCTAAGATCTGATACTCAGGAGATGATTTCCAGATGGGATCGCCCTCTATTTCTTGCGCTAAATAGAAAACTCCGCTATTCCCGCCTTTGGAAACTTTCCATTCAAATGTGAGCTCAAAATTCTTAAATTTCTGATCAAAAATAATGTCACCACCATCTTTTGCTCCTGCTTCTCCTTGTCCGGATCCATTGATTTTAATAGCACCATCTTCAATTGTCCATGCCGTCGGCATGTCAGCACGACAGTATCCACGCCAACCGTCGAAACTCGAACCATCAAATAAAGTCACCCATCCTTCTTCATTAGAGGATGTGTCGTTTTGTTTTTTTACATTTCCACAAGCTACTAAGCTCATACTTACTACGATTACAGTTAAAAAATAAATTGTTTTTTTCATATCTCTATGTTTTTTGGACCATACGAAAGCTTTGATAAAGCCTTGCCGAAGCTTCCATGGCTCCTGTTTTATTAATTTAAAAATTTATGTACAATGAAATTACGGCATATCAGGTAATTTCCATCCCGTACGATATTCATGCTTGATCAAATCATTGGCGAAAGCAATGGCGTTAACAGGATCTGTGAATGTTTTATTAAAGGTAGGATGTCCGTCTTTGATACTGAACCCATCTTTGATCATCGTACGGATAGTAGCATTTTCCGCAATATTGGTAAAGCGCATATTTTCGCCATCCCAATGCAGTTCCTGATTCAAACCTTGCAGTCTTACTGCCAGCACACCCATCACCACCATTTCGTTGAAGGGACCGGCTTCACTGAATGGGGATGCTGTTTCAACACGACTGTCAGGTGATTCCTTACAAGCACGTACCCAATCCATTTGATGTGATTCGTTTACTACTCTCATTCTCTTTGGAGCATCCGGTTTTCTTCCTGAAACTAACCAGGGATTTACCCCATAACATCCGCAAATCAGCGTGTCTTTGGTTCCATGGAAAATAACAGCACCACCACTATCGTTTAAATCTTTTCCGGCGGGAACACCTTCCGGACGATTGGGTTTCAAGCCACCATCATACCAATACACTTCCACCTCCGGCATGCCAACCTTAGGCATATTATCGCGGGCAGGGAAAATATATTTTACCATTTGCGCATTGGGAGCACATTCGGTCAATAATGAAGTAGAACTTCCCTGAACCTTTATTGGATAACCCAAATTCAGTCCTTTGAAAACAGGATGCAAAATATGGCAGGCCATATCTCCCAAAGCACCAGTACCAAAATCCCACCATCCTCTGAAGTTCCATGGTGTGTAAATATGATTAAAAGGACGCATGGGTGCTGGACCAATAAACAAATCCCAATCCAGCGTATCAGGAATTGGGTCTACTTGCTCGGGACGTTCCAGGCCTTGCGGCCAGATTGGTCTGTCTGTGAATGCTTCTACTTTGGTTACTTCACCAATTTCACCATTCCAGATCCATTCGCAAATTTGACGAACACCCTCACCGGAAGCTCCCTGATTTCCCATTTGAGTGGCCAACTGATATTTCTCAGCTAATTTAGTAAGGAGTCTTGATTCATAAACAGTATGTGTGAGTGGTTTTTCAACATATACATGTTTTCCCATTGTCATAGCATCTGCAGCAACGATGGCATGTGTGTGGTCAGCCGTAGCAACTACCACTGCATCAATACTTTTACCTAACTCCTCATACATTTTGCGATAGTCATAGTACTTTTTCGCTTTTGGGAAATAGTCAAATACCCGTGAACTGTACTTCCAGTCCACATCACATAATCCTACGATATTTTGACTTTCTAATTCCTTCAATACACCGAAACCCCGACCTCCAACACCGACTCCGGCAATGTTGAGTTTATCGCTGGGTGCAACTTTGTTAAATTTCTTTCCAAAAACAGCAGATGGTACTACCGTCAAACCTACAGCAGCAATCGAACCTGTTTTTAAAAACTTTCTTCTTGACATTTCTGATGGCATAAGACAAATATTTTAAAGGGTTGATAAAAATTATTTAATATAAAACTATTCTCTTGTAATGATTTGCTTGTCCTTGTCCCAATACATCGTTCTTCCTTCGAGGTACGCTCTGGTTCCCATATGAGCAGTGATGGCTTCTGCAAAGGCTTCCTCAATACCGCAGGATGGTTGTTTGTTCTGACGGATGCATTCCAACCATTCTCTCAGATGTAAAAAGGTGGTATTGTATCTTTTACCCTCGACGTACGAAAAAAGCAATCCTCTTTCGGCAAAATACATTTCAGTTGCTGATGACAAAGCATCTATACTTTTTCCGGATGCATACCGGTAAAATGGTTCTCCCGGCTTAATGATTCCTTGCTCAATCTTATCTTTATATCTTTCGGAAGCCCCGTCAATTGTCACGTTCAATGAACTCCCTAATTCAATGGTAGCATCCGTTCCCATGATCTTACGCGGACGATTAAACTCACTTGCCAAAGTGGCAGAATATAAAAAACTCATATTGCGATCGGGAAATTCGAAAGTGGTTTGTAATACATCCGGCACAGTACGTCCGTCCTTGAAGAAATAAACTCCTCCGGAAGAAGTTGCTGAAGCCGGAATACCCAAATCTAAAATATGATTCATGGCATCATATTCATGTGTCAGCAAATCGCCACTCAAACCGGTACTGTAATCCCACCAACAACGCCACCTGAAAAATCTTTCCAAGCTGAATTTATCCCGACTATCAGGACCTACATATTTAGCAGCTCCCGATGAGGTCATATAATCCATGTATTCTTTAATACGCCGGGGGTCTCCCTCAAACTGTTTCCAATCAATAGTCGAAGGATTGGCTTCGGGATGAATATCATACACCCAGGCTCCGTTGGGATCATTGCGATTGGTACTTACCTCCACCAAAGTCACATCTCCAATCAATCCTTTCTGAATGATATCCTTAGCCCTGTGGTTAATTTCTATTTGCCTTCCCTGATGTCCTAATTGAAACACAATATTACTTTTCCGGACAGCATCAGCAACTAAATATGTTTCGGGAACAGTCCATGTAAACGGTTTCTCAACATAAACATGTTTACCGGCATTAACCGCATCAATAATCATCGTACCATGCCAATGATCGGGTGTTGCAATAATTACCGCATCAATATCCTGAGCAGCTAACAGTTCCTTATAATGCTTATAAATGGCAGGCAATTTATCAAGTTTACCATTTACACCCTCTCTTTTACGATTTGCACCTGCCATAGCTGCATCTTTGGCATATATCTCAAAGATATCGCAAACTCCGTTAACAACAATGTTTAAATCCTCCTGATCAAGAAAGTCCTGATAACGTGTATTTTGAGGGTCGTTTTTCGCTTGAGTTTTTAAATCTTCCAGGTATTGTGGTGTTGCAAATCCCAGAGCCTGCATCAACTGGGCCCCTCTGATACCAAATCCGATAATGCCCAAACGAATCGTTTTACCATCAGGTTGCCGTTCCATGACAGTTGGTGCAGTATCAAAACTGAAAAGGGTGCTGCCTACTTTGCTGGAATGTTCGTGTTTTATCTTCTTATACACCCCATATGCCATACCTCCTAATACGGGGACGGTAGCTAAAGTTCTAAGGGCATCACGCCTTCCCTTCGATTCGGGCTGTCTAGCTTGATCATCAGTGTTTTTTTGCTTTGATTTCTTTGCTGACATTTGTAAATATACAATAAAAGTAAATCTTCTAAATTATTGTTTTTGTTTTTTTCTAAAAATATATCGATCAATACCAATGTAATGGGATGAGGGGAAAAAGTGTTGTACCATGACAGCTCCCAGCATCACCAGGTTTTTGTCAACCCACAAGTATGAACCTTCCGGAGGCATCAAATAATGCACTCCTATTAAGGGTGGGTGAGACAAATAGTACAAAC
>JAAYQF010000060.1 GCA_012519425.1 Bacteroidales bacterium
CTTGTTTGAGCAACGAAGTTGCGAGTTTGGACGATTTAGCTGTTCGAGCGCTAATTTTTCGAGCGAAGCGGGCGCAGTCTTGATTTTTTTTTGCTTCGTTTTTTTGTATCAAGACAAAAAAATGAAGAAGAGAATTGAAACATTCGTTTTTGGTTCACTGCTCCTCAAACACCAACTTCGCCCTGCAGCTTGTCTTTTCCTGACTGCACATTTCAAAAAAGTAAGTGTCATTATCTTCATCTTCAGTCAAGTAGATTTGAATAGGGTCACCGAAAAGGATTTCACTCATAAAATTGATATCGAAACGTTTTAACTTTTTACGGTTATAATAGTCCGGTGTAAAGCAGTTACTTATCCACTCTACATAACGCATGGTGTTGACGTGACGGTTAAAATCAATGTGGCTGTATTTGGCTTTGAAGTCATCTGTTAACCTGCCTTTCATTTCTTTTAATTTTACCGGCTTTTCAATGGGTACTTTTTCGCCGGTGGCAAACCTTTGCATATTCCCAAGTTGCAGCAAATCTTGTGGTTTGCGACTGTTATAATCAATCATTGCCCACACAGAAGTTGCGTACCCAACGGTATTTTGATTTCTATCTTTAATATGAAAATTACGCGTAGTGCTTACCCTGCCAATATCTTCCACCCAGGTTTCAATATAAATCTGTTCGAACTGCTTAGGAAAACTGTCCATTTCGATTGCCATTCGCAGGAGCACCCAGGTATTGCTACCCTCTCTTAAATGCCTCGTTCCAAAACCGTTTTCCTCCGCATTTTTACTTGCAGTTTCCATCAACAAGGCGGTTAAAGACGATAAGGTAATTTGAAAATTAAAATCAACGGATTGTGGTGAAACCTCAAATGGGTAAGCTTTTTTATAGGAAGCAGTCATTTCGTATCATTTCATTTAAATAACAAGAAGCAGTCTTAAAACAAATATTCAACTAAAAAACAACAAGGTGTCTTAGAAGTGTTCAAATGCAAGGCGCTGAGATTGAGGGCGAAGGAGCATACTGAAGTATGTGACTGAGCCCGAATATCGATAGCAACGCAGCAGTTGGGCACTTCTAAGATACCGAAATTTATTCGTTACTGAACCAAGGACATCTTATAAGTAAAACTATAATCCTTGTTGTCATAACGATATTGTCTCAAGGGCAAAGCTCCCCATGAATTGGTGCCGCCTATACCGCGTTGGAACATGTCAATATTCAGGAAAATTTGACTTTGATGATGAATATCGTTTTGGTGTCTGTATTTTTTTGAAAGCCCCGGGTCCAGATCCTCTGTCGGAACATGTGATACAGTTGCACCCAATGCCTCTTTACCTTCGATACGCAAGCCATAACCACTTTCGTCCGTTAAAGTCAGGTAACGAACATCGGTTTTGTTACCATTTTCTTGCGGACGAACATAAGGTGTATATTGGTCTGCCACTTTGCTCTCATAAATACCTATATCTGAACCATAACAACGGTCGATATAATTTTCAACAGGACCTCTTCCATAATAGGTGTAATTATCATATCGATCCGCTACCCTCATGGACATACCGTATCTCATCATTTCAGTGATGTCTTTGTTTTCGGTCTTATAGCTTTGTGTAACATAGATTTCGCCCTTCGAATCGATTTGATAAGTAATGGTCAGGTCGGCAGCTATATCAACCAATCTGAACTGATATGTCAATATTGCTCCTTCATCAGACTCTGTCAAATCAAAAGACC
Source organism: Bacteroidales bacterium (assembly GCA_012519425.1). Taxonomy (GTDB): domain Bacteria; phylum Bacteroidota; class Bacteroidia; order Bacteroidales; family Paludibacteraceae; genus Paludibacter. The sequence goes on from JAAYQF010000060.1 coordinate 1,731, forward strand.
TCAGATGACGATTTTTATGAGCAGCCCTCCAAATATTCATGGTGTTATGCAGGTTAGCTCCAAAATCATTGTCAATAGGTGCCCTCCAGAAGTTAGGTTCCGGTGTTCCCCATAAAACATTTTTACCATCCAGGCCATAAGAGTACAGTCCATTATTATTATTGAATCTTGCCTCAATCTGACCAACTCTTACGAAGATGTCTCTATTGCGCTGATTAACTGTCACTTTCCCCGAAGCAGGAGAAGAGAAACCGGCAAAATACTGATTACCGGCCAATGCAATTTGCTCAGTTGCGAGAATATGACCGACAGGGATCAAAGGTTTAACAGTTTTACTTGTTACCGTGAAGTTAACAAAATACTCTTCACCCTCTTCTGCTGAAATCCCGGCTATGGGGATGGTGAACTCAACAGATGAAAGCGGAGCGCATTTAACATCAAAGGTACCTTCCTTTTCTACCTTACCGTTTTTAACCAAAGCATAAGCAAAGTTGTAATCGCTTAAATTGTTATACAAAAATTCATTGGTAATTTTGAACTTACCATTTGCCAAATCAACAGCTTCAAACTGGATATCCTGATAGCATTTTTTTAACTCTGCCATTTGTGGCGAAGGTTTTCTATCCGGAAAGATCAAGCCGTTGATGCAGAAATTCTCATCATTATGATACATCTTAGAGTTAAAATCGCCTCCGTAAGCAAAATATGGCAGGCCGTTTTCATCTTGCGTGGCAATACCCTGGTCCACCCAATCCCACACAAAAGCACCCTGTAAGGGTTTATATTGGCGGATGGTTTCCCAGTACTCTTTTAAATTACCGGAGCTGTTGCCCATGGCATGAGAGTATTCACATAAAATTAACGGACGATAAATTCCTTCTTTTTGAGCGTAATTCGCAATATGGTTAATGCTGGCATACATCGGACACACAATGTCTGTTCCTTTGGTTTCATGTGCTTGCTCATACTGAACCGGACGGGTATTGTCTCTTTCCTTGATCCAGTTGTAAGTTTTCAGAAAAACATCACCGTTACTGGCTTCATTACCTAATGACCAAATGATCACTGACGGGTGATTTTTATCTCGTTCAACCAACTGATAGGTCCTTTCAAGGTGGGCTATATCCCATTCCGGATGGAAAGCAGGATTTTGTCTTCCGTAACCCATACCATGACTTTCAATATTAGCCTCATCAATCACATAAAATCCCAATTCGTCACATAAATCATAGAATAGACGAGACTGAGGATAGTGCGAAGTACGGATTGCATTGACGTTATATTGCTTCATCAACGTAAAGTCCTTCAGCATCATTTCTTTATCCACCACATGGCCGTGGATAGGATGATGTTCGTGAATATTAGCACCTTTCAACAACACATATTTCCCATTGATCAACAGCAGGCCATCTTTAATTTCTGAAGTCCTGAAACCTAATCTTGCGCTCACCGTCTCAGTTGCCTGACCATCAGCAGCAACAGATATCAACAATGAGTACAGGTTAGGTGTTTCTGCGCTCCACTGCATAACGTTTCTAACGCTTTCATTAAATGTGACAGACGTTTTATCTCCGGCATTTACACGAACGGATTTTGATTTTTTCAGAACACTTTTCCCTGAATTGTCAATTAATTCTATGTTGACTGAGGCATTTTTACTTTCATAAAAATTGTTTGCAACTTGTACGTCCAGGTCTAACACTCCGTTTTTATAATTTTTATCCAAAGAAGATTTTGCAAAGAAGTCATCCACATTCAACTTGTTAACCGAATACAGATACACGCTGCGATCGAAGCCCGACAAGCGCCAAAAATCCTGGTCTTCCAGATATGATCCGTCACTCCAGCGATAACCTTCAATGGCGATGCGATTTTTACCCACAACCACATAGGGAGTAATATCAAACTCCACTGCGTTTTTGGTACCCTGACTGTAACCTACTTTCTCGCCATTCACCCAGATATACATGGCAGCCAAACCCGATTCAAAATGCAGGATTATCCGACGATCATTGACAAAGCCACCGTTTAAATCAACTGATTTCACGTAAGATCCAACCGGGTTATCATAGTGTGGAATATAAGGAGGATTGGCCGGATAAGGATAAGTAGCATTGGTGTAAATTGGAGTTCCATATCCGTTCAACTCCCAGTTTCCGGGGATAAAGAAATCATCCCATTTTGAAACATCATAATCTTCTTTGTAAAAGTCCACAGGCCTGTCAGCAGGCTTGGGAACCCAGTTAAATTTCCAATCACCATTGAGTGACAAATAATAGGGTGATTTACAATAATCGTTTAAAATAGCATCCGAACGATTGGTATAATTCATAAAAGACGCTTTCGGATACAAACGATTGATTTCAACTATTTGAGGATTTTCCCAGTCCGGTATCTGTGATATCAGAGCAGGAAAAACCAAAAATAATCCTAGTAAGCAAATAATACTTTTTTTGATTGACATAATGTACAGTTTGAAAATGAATATTTAATTACCTAAAATTTCTATTTTACTGAGAACTTATAGATGCACACTTCTTCATACACTTCTCCCGGACGTAAAACCGAACTAGGGAAGTGAGCTATATTCGGCGAATTGGGGAAGTTTTGTGTCTCGAGGCAGATGGAATCCTGTTCTGCATAGGTCTTACCGTATTTACCGGTTTGCTTTTCCACCCAGTTGGCTGTGTAAACCTGCACCCCCGGCTGGGTAGTCAGCACCTCCATAACACGGCCACTTGTGGGTTCGTATAAAGTGGCAGCCAAAGCCAATTCCCCGGGTTGATTTTTGCGTATAGTCCAATTGTTATCAATACCCCGTCCCGGAACATACTCCTCTGCATCAATGTATTTCTCAATTACAGTTGGTTTTCGGAAGTCGAAAGGTGAATGGTCCACCGGTCGGATTTCACCGGTAGGGGAAGCAGTATCATCCAACACCGTATGGAAATCGGCATTGATTTGTAAGATATGATCACGTACCGTTCCGTTGCCGGCTCCCTTCAGGTTGAAATACGAGTGATTGGTCAGACCTATCACCGTTGCTTTGTCGGTTGTAGCCTTGTATTCAATCTTTAACTCGTTTGCTTCGGTAATGGTAAATGTTACCACCGTCGTTAAAGTTCCCGGATAACCTTCTTCTCCATCGGGAGAGATATACTGCATGCTGATGCTGTTGTCGGACTGTTTGATCACATCCCAAACTTTGGCATTGAAGCCCACGATACCTCCGTGCAAGGCATTGCCTCCGTTGTTTTGAGCCAAGGTGTATTTCACTCCGTCCAGGGTAAATTCTCCGTTTTTGATGCGATTGGCGTAACGGCCACAGGTTGCACCAAAGTAAGGCTCTTTGTCGATGTTTTCCTGCAAAGTATCAAAGCCTTGCACAACATCATCGAACTTACCGTTTTTATCTTTCACTAACAAGCGGGTGATCTTTGTACCGTAGTTAGTCAGCTCGGCAGTCATACCGCTTTTATTTTTGATGGTGTAGCTATTGATTGTTTTCATATTTTATCAAAGTAGTTATTAAATTGAATGATTAACCACAAAAGGCACAAAAGAGGTATTGAGTGCCTTTTGTGGTTAAAAAAAAGTCATAAAAGATCACGCCAATCTCGTAGCCCCATCCCCAATTTCAGCAATATAGAAATCAGGCTTGATACCGATCCTCTTTTCATAATTAGCGCCTACTTCTTTGATGAAAGTATCAATAGCTTCGTCTTTTACCAAAGAAACAGTACAGCCACCGAAGCCGCCGCCTGTCATGCGTGAACCAATGACTCCGTCTATCTTCCACGCTTCTTCGGCCATGCAGTCGAGTTCCGGACCGGTCACTTCATAATCATCACGCAAAGAAACATGAGAAGCATTCATCAACTTGCCGAAGAGTGTTAAATTACCTGCTTTCAACGCTTTCACAGCATCGGAAGTGCGTTGTACTTCACCCACAACGTGACGGGCACGCTTGTGTGCAACAGGATCGGTGATGGCGGACTCAATTTCTTTGAAATCAGCTTCAGTCAGTTCAGCTAAAAATTTGATTGGGCGAACTTTATTGAGTTGTTCAACGGCTTTTTTACATTCCGCAACACGTTGGTTATAAGCACCAGAATCCAATTTATGAGGAGAGTGTGTATTGGAAATAACAATTTTAACACCTTCCAGTTTCACCGGAACCAATTCATACTCCAAAGTTGTGGTATCCAGATATACCGCATGATCTTTAGCGCCGTGAGCCGACACAAATTGATCCATGATGCCACAGTTTACCAAAGCAAATTCATGTTCAGCTTTCTGTCCGATCAAGGCAAGGTCTGCCCGGCTGAATCCGGCTTTCATTTGGTCATTTAATGCAAATGCGGTCACCACCTCCAAAGCTGCTGATGAGGATAATCCGGCACCATTAGGCACATCTCCCCAGATCAAAATATCGTAACCATCCGTGAAAGTTTTTCCTCTTTTGATAAACTGAGCCATCACCCCCAAAGGATAATTTACCCATGATTTTTCGAGGCGGGTTGTTAACTGGTCAAACTTTAAAGATTTAACTTCAGGAAGATTAAGTGATTTAAAATTCATCACTTTTTTGTCGTTTTTGGCGATCAGGAGTCTGGTACCAAAACTCAATGCGCAAGGGAAAACCGGTCCCCCATTGTAATCGGTATGCTCACCAATCAAGTTTACACGACCCGGAGCAAAATAAACAGCTTCAGCGGGTTTACCATAAGCAGCTTCAAAAGCTTTCTTTAATTCTTGTATTGTCATATTATTTATATTTAAAAAATTTCGAAAAGCGGTGCAAAGTAATAAAAATATCACAAAAAAGCTGTTGTAAAATGATGTTGTAAAACAGTTATAGACATTAAGACTGAAAAATGGTACAAATTGACTAATTTCTCTCCTTTTTTGAATGCCTGTCACTCCTCAAGCCAGTGCCAAAGTGAACACGCTGATTTTGACAAAACTACTTTCCATCAATGCAAGTGCACAAGCTTCCAGGGTAGATCCGGTTGTCAATACGTCATCTACCAACAGTATATGCTTTTTCTCAAAAACTGTCACATCATTTAACGCAAAAATTCCCTGCGTATTTTGATACCTTTCAAAAACCGACTTTTTTGTTTGGGTAGCATTTTCTTTTGTCCTGATGAGGTGAGTGGTATCAACTGGTTTATTCAATGCTTCCGATAATCCCCGCGCTATCCATTCACTTTGGTTGTAACCCCTTTTGAGTTGTTTTTTGGGATGAAGGGGAACGGGAACAATGACATCAATGGAAGCAAAATCATCTGTATCAAGTAAATCAATTCCTGCAAACCGACCCATAACACGACCAATTTCTTTATTGCCCCTGTATTTCAATTCATGCAATAATTGCCGGAAAGGCGAACCTTTGTAAAAATGGAAATAGGAAGTGGCGCGATAAACCGGCACTTTTCCCCAAAATCTTTTCTCCACTGCATTATCCTTCTCCAAATGATAATTGGTTTTGGGCATTTGATGAAGGCAGTGAAAACAAATCATCTCTTCACCACGAACGAGGCTCTCATTGCAGATAACGCACAAATTAGGATATAGCAAATCCAAAAGGCATGTAAATAATTTTTTCATAAAAGGCAAACAGATAGAACAGACAGAAAGTTTGTTGATTTGGTTAAATAAAAATCCAAAAAAGTTCCTGGAAACTGAGGTTTAGGCTCTTGTTTAAGTTTTGGTTAAAATATGATTGTAGCGAAATGTAATTTTATGAGACAAAAAGGCTTAGAATAAACGCCCAAAGTTTGGGAATGAAAATAATCAATCCGATGCATGCCGAAATAATTGCAGACACCAACACGGCTCCTGCAGCCATATCTTTGGCTTTCCCTGCTAATTTATTCTGTTGTGGGGAAACTAAGTCCACCACATTTTCAATGGCTGTATTTACCATTTCAGCGGTGAAAACCAGGCCAAAACAAAGCAAACAAAGCAACCATTCAGTAATGCTGATGCGCAAAATCCATCCGAAAATTATTACCAATACAGTAAAGGTTAAATGGATGCGCATGTTTCTTTCGGTTCTGAACACAGTGGCGACTCCCCGGAAAGCATTCCTGAAACTTTGTATCAAGCGTTTCATATCATACTTTCACACGTCCGATATAGGAACCGTCCCGTGTGTCAATTTCTATGGTTTCCCCTGTTTCGATAAATAAAGGAACGCGAACGGTAGCACCGGATTCAACGGTAGCAGGTTTCAGTGCGTTGGTGGCAGTATCACCCCTTAAACCGGGTTCAGTATAAGTAACTTCCATTTGTACTTTCACCGGCATTTCAGCATACAATACCGTATCGGTAGAGGCATCGGAAACAACGTCCAGGCTCATGCCTTCCAACAAGAAGTCCACACCGCTGATCAAATCATGAGCAATCGGATGCTGGTCGAAAGTTTCCTGATTCATGAAAATGTAATCATCTCCCTCTTGATACAGATATTGGTACTGACGACGTTCCACACGCACACTCTCTAACTTTTCTCCGATGTTGAACCGGCGATCCAATACGGCGCCACTGACCACATCCTTGATTTTGGTACGCATAAAGGTGTTTCCTTTACCGGGCTTTACGTGCAGAAATTCTACAACTACATAAATTTTACCGTCCAAACGAAAACAGGTTCCGTTTTTAATGTCTTGAGCGTTAATCATATCATATTGTTTTTGGCAATTGCTAAAAATGTATTTTTGAAGATGAATGGACAAAAGTAATAATATTTCTTCATTTTTTGGCTTGAACCAAAAAACGAAGCAAAAAAATTCAAGACTGCGCCCGCTTCGCTCGAAAAATTAGCGCTCGAACAGCTAAATCGTCCAAACTCGCAACTTCGTTGCTCAAACAAGGACGATTCTTAACGCTGTTCTCACTTATTTTTCGGCTCACCGGA
>JAAYQF010000061.1 GCA_012519425.1 Bacteroidales bacterium
ATAATAGCGATTACGATTAATCGAGTGTTAATTATTAATAACTACTCTATCAAAATTATTTTTCCATTACAAGATTCTTTATATCAACCACTTACAAATTAGTGATTTTTTTCATTATTTAATGCCGTATTGTGCTGAAAATATTGTAATTTTGCAGCGTTTTTTAAAATGCTTGGATAAAAGGCATTCAATTACTTTTTATCAAAAATTAAAAGACATTGACGGATATTATTAAAGCAGTCTATTAAACAAACTCTATATAAACTATGGCAAACCTGATAAAGACTAAACGTGGTTTGAACATTCCAATTACCGGAAGTCCTGTTGAGATGATTGGGAAATCTACCTTGCCTAAGGATTTTGCGTTGGTTCCTGATTATTTTCATGGGGTAACTCCCAAATTGCTAGTTAAAGAGGGTGATACCGTGAAAGCCGGTACACCCGTTTTTTATGATAAGCAGTTTCCGGATATGAACTTTGTTTCGCCGGTAAGTGGTACAGTCAAAGCAATCAATCGCGGTGAAAGGCGCAAGATCATGAGTATTCAAATCGAATCAGATGCTAAGATGACTTACGAATCTTATGATAAACCGGATTTAAAGACGCTTTCAGTTGAAAAACTTATTCAGACCTTACAAAAAGTTGGTTTGTGGGTATTTATTAAGCAGCGTCCCTACGATGTGATTGCTAACCCAAACAAAACGCCTAAGGCAATCTTCATTTCATCTTTTGACTCGGCTCCTTTGGCTCCCAGTAATGATTATGTTGTTGGTGGACAAATGGCAGATTTTCAAAGAGGGGTAGATGTTTTGGCAAAAATTGCTAAGGTTCATTTGGGAATCAGACATGGTAAGGAAACACCTTTTGACGCTGTTAAAAATGTTGAAATTACTGAATATGACGGTCCTCACCCCGTTGGAAATGTTGGTGTTCAAATTAACCATACAGATCCTGTTAACAAAGATGAGGTGGTTTGGACCCTCAATCCCCAGGATGTGCTTTTTATCGGTCGTTTTTTCAATAAAGCTGTTATAGATTTATCGAGAACCATTGCATTGACCGGTCCGAGTGTAAAATCTCCGCAGTATTATCAAACGATAGCAGGTGCCGGCATCGGTCATTTAATAAAAGGTAATCTCATCAAGGGAATACATAGATTTGTGGTGGGTAATGTGCTGACAGGCACAAAAGTTCCTGAAAATGGTTATTTAGACTATTATGCTACTCAACTTACCGTGTTGGAAGAAGGTAGTGAAACGCATGAGTTGGTGGGGTGGGCGATGCCGCGCTTTCGTAAGTTCAGTGTGAGCCGTACGTATTTTTCTTTTCTCTTTGAGTGCAAGCTGTTGAGTAAGCTGTTTGGTAACTTGAAATACAAATGGGATACTCGTTTGTTGGGTGGAGAACGTGCTATTATCATGTCGGGAGAATATGAGAAGGTGTTTCCCATGAAAGATATATTGCCTGAGTTTTTAATCAAAGCAATGATAGTAAAAGATTTAGATAAAATGGAAGCTTTGGGAGCTTATGAAATAGCTCCGGAGGATGTGGCATTGTGTGAATTTGTATGTACCTCTAAGTTGCCTCTGCAACAAATTGTGCGTGATTCTCTGGATTATATGAAAAAAGAATTGGAATAATTATGAGTAATAAATTAAGAAAACTTGTTGACAAGGTTAAACCTCATTTTCTCCCTGGAGGTAAGTTAGAGAAACTACACTCCGTGTTTGATGGTTTTGAGACTTTCTTGTTTGTACCGAACACGACAGCTTCAAAAAAAGGAGCTCACATTCGTGATGCCATAGATTCGAAGCGCACCATGAGTGTTGTGATTGTGGCTCTTCTTCCGGCATTGTTGTTCGGAATGTACAATGTAGGTTATCAGCACTATTTGGCGATAGGACAAGATGCAGGATTTTGGTCCACTTTCGTTTATGGATTATTGGCCGTTTTACCCATAATTATCGTTTCTTATGTTGTGGGTTTAGGAATTGAATTTATTGCTGCGCAAATCAGGGGCAGTGAGATACATGAAGGTTTTTTAGTAACCGGTATGTTGATCCCACTAATTGTCCCTGTTGATACGCCCCTGTGGATGATTGCCATAGCAACGGCCTTCGCAGTAATTTTTGCCAAAGAAGTTTTTGGTGGAACCGGCATGAATATTTTCAACGTGGCCTTGGTCACAAGAGCATTTTTATTTTTTGCATATCCCACTCACATGTCAGGAAATACCGTTTGGGTACGTACCGGTACTACTTTCGGTTTAGGCGGTGGTACACCCGTTGATTCTTATACCGGTGCAACTGTATTGGGAGAATTAGCAACAGCTTCATCAGGTAATATACAAGTCATAGATGTGGTAGGCAATCCAATTGGTTTTTGGGATGGTTTTCTGGGCTTGATACCCGGTTCTATTGGAGAAACATCTACCTTAGCAATTTTATTAGGTGCAGCCTTGATTTTATTCACAGGAGTTGCCAGTTGGAAGGTAATGTTGTCGGTATTTACCGGTGGTGCCTTGATGGCATATGTGTTTAATCTGTTTGGACCGGATACTGCCATTGCTCATTTCCCCTGGTATAATCATCTGGTATATGGTGGATTTGCTTTCGGTGCTGTATTTATGGCAACTGATCCCGTAACTTCGGCACGTACAGAAATTGGTAAATGGATTTACGGTTTCATGATCGGAGCGTTCGCCATCATCATCCGTGTATTGAATCCGGGTTATCCTGAAGGAATGATGTTGGCGATTCTATTCATGAATATTTTTGCACCACTGATTGATTACTATGTGGTGAACGCCAACATCAAAAAACGTTTGAAACGCGCTACAAAAAAAGCTTAAAGGAAAGGAGAAGAAGAAATGAACACAAATAGTAACACATATACTTTTATATATGCCACAGTGATGGTTGTTGTTGTGGCGTTGATGCTTGCTTTTGTCTCAAGTGCGCTGAAAGGTATTCAAACTGAAAATATTGAATTGGATAAAAAAAAGCAAATTTTAAGTTCTTTGAATATCAATTTGGAAGGAGAAGATGCGGCTGCTCTTTATGATCAATACATCGTACAAGAGTTGATTATCAATACCAATGCAGATATCCGGTCGGATGTGATGGGTGAAGCTTTCGCCCTGGATTTCGGTAAAGAAATCTCTAAAGAAGCATCAGAACGTCAGCTACCGCTTTATGTCGCAGCAGTTGAAGGCGCTACAAAATACATTATTCCTATGCAGGGAGCGGGTTTGTGGGGTTCAATCTGGGGTTATGTTTCCTTGGATGAAGATAAAAACACGGTGTATGGGACTTACTTTTCTCATGCCAGTGAAACCCCGGGATTAGGAGCTGAGATTGCCGATAAAAGCTTTCAGCACAAATTTATTGGCAAAAAAATCTTCAACAATCAAGATCAGTTAGTTTCAATAGCAGTGACGAAACCCGGACAGAAGGCCGACAATCAAGATCAGGTAGATGGTATTTCAGGAGGAACTATCACCAGTCAGGGCGTGGAAGCGATGTTATTAAACTGCTTGACACAATATGAAGCCTATTTTAAAATTAAAGGAGGAACTGAAGAATGAGTAAATTAATGTCAGCCAAGACCAAAGAGATATTGTTAGGCCCTTTGGCTAAAAATAACCCGATCACCGTTCAGGTATTGGGGATTTGTTCGGCACTCGCTGTTACGGCCAAATTAGAGCCTGCAGTAGTGATGGGTATTTCCGTAACCATTATTGTAGCATTTGGTAATGTAATCATTTCTTTATTGCGCAACACCATTCCCAATCGCATACGTATCATTGTACAATTGGTAGTCATAGCGGCTTTAGTGACCATTGTGAGTGAGATTCTAAAGGCATTCGCTTATGATGTGAGCGTACAGTTGTCAGTGTATATTGGTTTGATCATTACAAACTGTATCTTGATGGGACGATTGGAGGCTTTCGCCATGTCGAATCGCCCCTGGGAATCCTTTATTGACGGATTGGGTAACGGTTTCGGTTATGCCTGGATATTGGTTGCAGTTGCCTTTTTCCGTGAGCTTTTAGGGTCTGGTACTTTGTTTGGCTATCAGGTAATTCCACAGGCTTTATATGATGCCGGATATCATAATAACGGCCTGATGATTTTACCACCCATGGCCTTGATCTTAGTGGCGTGTATCATTTGGGTGCATAGGGCGAAGGATAAGGAGTTGCAGGAGTGATTTAGTAGTAGTTAGTAGTTGGTAGTTAGTAGTTGGTAGGGAATATTTTTGAATAATAAAAAAGAACCGGCGATTGTTGGTAATAATGATAAAATATAGCATATGGAAAATGTAGTCAGTATATTTGTCAGGTCGATTTTTGTCGACAATATGATTTTTGCATATTTCCTCGGGATGTGTTCTTATCTCGCAGTATCAAAAAATGTAAAGACATCCATGGGTTTAGGTATAGCCGTTATATTCGTGTTGGGTGTTACCTTACCTGTCAATTATCTGCTCGAAAATTATGTATTGAAAGAAGGTGCGTTGGCGTGGATAAGTCCGTCTTTAAAGACTTTGGATTTAAGTTACCTGGCTTTCATCTTATTTATTGCAGTAATCGCAGCCATTACGCAATTGGTTGAGATGGTGGTGGAAAAATTCACCCCGGCATTATATAATTCTTTAGGTATTTTCTTACCGCTGATTGCCGTCAACTGTGCCATCATGGGTGGTTCATTGTTCATGCAGCAACGTGCTTTTGTAAATATTGCAGAGGCGACATCCTATGCCTTGGGTTCAGGGGTGGGTTGGTTACTGGCAATAGTTGGGTTGGCAGCCATACGTGAGAAAATGGCTTATTCTAATGTGCCGGCACCTTTGCGTGGCTTAGGCATTGCCTTTATCATTGTGGCATTGATGTCCATGGCATTTATGAGCTTCTCCGGATTAAAAATATAATTACAAATAGATCAAAAAATAAGCATAACAGCGCAATTACATTATAACAACTATGATATTAGCTATTGATACGACTATGATTGTCGTAAGTCTCCTGGTTTTTTTAATTGTGATATTATTATTGGTGGGTATTCTGCTTGTTGCTAAGCGCTATTTAGTGGCATCCGGCGATGTGACCATCAAAATTAATGATGATAAAGAAGTTGTGGTTCCGGCAGGAGGTACGCTGCTGGGCACTCTGGCAACAAAAAATATATTTTTGCCATCGGCATGCGGTGGCGGTGGTACTTGTGCTGAATGCCGCTGTCAGGTAATTGAAGGGGGAGGAGAGATCCTTCCTACGGAAGCTGTGCACTTCTCACGCAAACAAATCATGGACAACTGGAGATTGGGCTGCCAGGTGAAGATAAAAGGCGACATGCACATCAAAATGGATGAAGCCATCTTAGGTATTAAGAAATGGGAATGTGAAGTGGTTTCCAATGACAATGTGGCGACCTTTATCAAGGAATTTGTTGTGAAATTACCTGAAGGTGAAAGATTGAATTTCAAACCGGGAGGTTATATTCAGATTGATGTCCCCAAGTACGATATAAAATATGCTGATTTTGATATAGCTGAGCGTTTTCGCAGTGATTGGGATAAGTTCAAAATGTGGGACTTAACCGTTAAAAACGATGAAGAAACCATGCGCGCCTATTCCATGGCTAATTATCCTGCCGAAGGCGATATTGTAATGCTGAATGTGCGCATCGCTACACCTCCATGGGACAGAGAAAAAAATACCTGGATGAATGTCAAGCCAGGCTTGTGCTCTTCCTATATATTTAATTTGAAGCCCGGTGACAAAGTGATGATTTCCGGTCCGTTCGGAGAGTTCCATCCCATCATTGACAGTAAAAATGAGATGCTCTATATTGGCGGTGGGGCAGGTATGGCACCTTTGCGCTCGCATATACTGCACTTGTTGAATACCCTGAAAGTCACGGACAGAAAGATATCTTACTGGTATGGAGCACGCTCAAAGAATGAGATTTTCTACGAAGAAGATTTCAGAAAATTAGAAAAAGAATTCCCCAATTTTTCTTTCCATATAGCATTAAGCGAACCGCTTCCTGAAGACAAATGGACGGGTTATGTAGGCTTTATCCATCAGGTGATTTTGGATAATTACCTTGAGAACCACGATGCACCGGAAGATATTGAGTACTACATGTGCGGTCCTGGTCCTATGGCTAAAGCGGTTGAGAAGATGCTTTACGACCTGGGTGTTCCAAGAGAGATGTTGATGTTTGATGATTTTGGATGATAATTATTTTTTATCGACTGATCATTAAAATCACCCCCACAAAACTACCAATAAGGTACTTACAGAAATTACTACCCACAAGACTATCCCTTGCAGGATGGGTTTGAAGCCCACCGAAGCTATGCTTTTCCGTGAGAACCCCGAACCTATGAGGAACAGGGTGAGGGTCATGCCTGTTTTGGAAAGCTTGAAGATGGAGGGTCCCATACTTTGAATCCGGGGAATATAGGTGTTTAAGATGATGGCTAATACAAAAAATCCGATGAAATAGGGGATTTTTACCTTTTGCCCTTGTGACTTGAATGCAAAAATGCTGAAAAATGCCAAAGGGATGATCCACAAAGCCCGCGTTAACTTGACAGTGGTAGCTATTTGCAGGGCTTCATCACCGTATTTGCCGGCTGCTCCAACGACAGAACTGGTGTCGTGTATGGCAATGGCACTCCATAACCCAAAGTCTGATTGAGATAAGGACAACCAGGAACCTATCCAGGGAAATATAAATAAAGCCACGGAATTGAGTATAAAGATCGTTCCCAATGCAATACTGATTTGGTTTTCGTTGGCTTTGATAACGGGTGCTACAGCTGCGATTGCACTTCCTCCGCAAATCGCCGTTCCGGTAGATATCAGATAGGATGTTTTAGTTTCGACTTTGAATAATTTTCCAAAGAGAAATCCAAAGACAAGCGTTCCTATGATGGTGATGACAGTCAGCCAAAATCCTTCCTTGCTGGCTTGTAATGCCACTTGAGCATTCATGCCAAACCCCAGTCCAACGACTGAAATTTGCAGCAGCCATTTGGTGGTTTTCCCGTTTAAGTGCAGATAAGGATGCCCAATGAATTGAGCAACCAAAATCCCCAGCAATAAAGCCATGGGAGGTGAAATGAGCGGCGTTGCGCAAACAATGAGTAAGGCTATGAAGATGATTTGTTGTAATACTTTATTCATTCGGTTTTAGAATTTGAGAAATTCTTTAAATTCAGTTTATTAAATCCATTCTTCATTTTTTTGTCTTGATACAAAAAAACGAAGCAAAAAAAATCAAGACTATGCCTGCCTCACTCAAAAAACTAGCGCTCAAGATTGTGTTACTCAATCATTCCTAAATTAGTCCCGGACCTCGTACCCCGTACCTCGGAACTCGTAAACTCACTACTGTAGATTTTCCCCCCGCAATTTCTCCTTTGCCTTTTCACGCTCAAATTTCAGCAAATAAGTATCAGGATTAGGCAAATGCCAGATAACCGGAAACAATTCCGGATGCGCTATAATTGCCGGATATAGGTATCTTACTGTTGACCCATAACCCAATTGCTCCAAAACAACAAAATCCACCTTTTTTTGGATTAAATCCTGCAACAATTCATTGCTTTCAATAGCGTATTTATAGTTGACAGCGTAAATATTGGGAGCGTAATAAGTGAATAATTCAGGCTTCCGGCAACAGCAGATCACATCTTTTGGAAATTGCTTCTGCATTTCCCTGGCGATGGTGAAGTAATTTTGATAAGCAGGAGGGTGGGGGCGTTTGGCTATCTTAGCCTGCGCTTCTACGGGAGCATGCATTAAAAAGACCAATACCAAAAATGCATAAGGAAGATGTGGCTTGAATTTATGTTCTTTTTTCCATAACAACAGGATAAGATTGTACACTCCTACATAGAAACCAACAAATAAAAAGGGCGCAATGGGTACCACGTAGCGACTTCCGTTTCCACCATGCCATAACATGAACAATCCAATCTGCCCCGCTAAATAGGCAATCAGAGGCCACTTGATTTTCTCCATTTTCCAGGCACCGTAGAAAATGATGGCAACTATTAAAAGTCCGCCGATTATCGAAAAAAAGCCGGAACCTTTGTCGTAATTGATTTCTAAAAAGGGGAATAAAATTTCTTTAAAACCCTTGATAACAGTCTCATCAAAATTGACGATCATCTTTTCAAGCATTTCACTGACAGAGGAGATGTTGCCACTTTCAGGCCGCCATGGGTTGACAGTCATAACCGTACCCAAATAACGGGATTCAATGCCATGTGCGGCGTTTCGTATTGACCAGGGAACGATCAATAAAACAGACCCCGCTACAGATGAAAGAGCCGCTATCCATTCCTTTCTAAATAAGAAAAACACCGGTAAAGCAAAGATAAGTGCTGCTCCGACAGTGCGCGTATAATAGGCCATGACTGCTGCAATGATGCTCAGGTAAAACCAGGGACTTTTAAAAAAACGTACGGTGTCCTTTTGGGCGTATTGATACAAGCTGATGAAAAAGACCACGGAGCAGGCAAAGAAAAACATTTCCGACATCACCATAGAAGCAAACTCCAATATTTTGGGGGAGAATAGTGCCAAAGCAGTTGCAACAAAAGCTAAAGACAAACTTTCTGTTTGCTTCTCTATCAAATAAAACAATCCAATCAACCCACCGAGCAATAAGATGCCGTTTAGTATTTTAAAGAAGATTAAGTTATTGATACCCAAAAATATAAATACGGCTAAAAATGCGGAGTATCCGGGAGGATAATGACTTGCCGGCATCATTCCTTCAGAAGTGTTGTAGGAATATCCATTACCGGCAGCCAGATTTTTTGCCAATTGCATATAGTGCACATTGTCCCCGTTCAGGTTCAATTTCGAATCAAAAGTTTGGGTGAAAGTATAAGCGAAGACAGCTGATAATAAAAGAAGAAAAATGTATTTATTTTTCATTGTGACGGACTTGATGGTTGTCTCTGATTTATTTCCGCAAAATTAGTGATTCAATTCATTTTGAACAAATTTCATTGTTGAATAAACAGACCGGATTTTTAAAATATTATCTGAAAATAAATATTACCTTTGCAAATACCCGGATTTTAAAAATTGATTGCAAAGTATGATTAACGGAAAGAAAATAATTGTGGTGATGCCCGCATACAATGCCGAAAAGACATTGGAAACCACCTATAAAGAGATTCCTATGGACATTGTTGACGAGGTGATCCTGACTGATGATTTGAGTCAGGATAACACCATTGAAGAAGCCAAAAAATTAGGTATCAAGGAAATACATATACACAAGCAGAATAAAGGTTATGGCGGCAATCAGAAGACCTGTTACAACAGGGCTTTGGAACTGGGTGCCGATATCGTCATCATGGTACATCCTGATTATCAATATACACCTAAATTAATTCATTCCATGGCATACATCATTGCCAATGATGTTTATCCGGTTGTGTTAGGGTCGCGCATCCTGGGAAAAGGAGCGTTGAAAGGAGGTATGCCCTTGGTAAAATATATAGCAAATCGCATCCTGACCTTGATCCAAAATATCATGCTCAATAAAAAACTTTCTGAATATCACACCGGATATCGGGCATTTTCAGCGGAGGTATTACGGAATATCGCCTATATGAAAAATTCCGATGACTTCATTTTTGACAATGAGATGCTGGCTCAGATTTTTTATGCCGGCTATGATATAGGGGAGGTGACTTGTCCAACCAAGTATTTTGAAGATGCATCTTCCATCAATATGAAGCGAAGTATGATTTACGGTTTGGGAGTACTCCGGGTATCTTTGGTGTACAGACTGTGCAAATGGGGTTTGATGAAATCGAAACTGTTTTCAATAAGATGACACTTAAAACCAAAATCAAAAAGAAAACGGATAATGTGTTGGTTCAGATTATCCGTTATTTCATTTCGGGAGGCATAGCCGCTGTAGTAGATTTTGGGTTGTTGTATTTGCTGACCGAATTTTTTGGTCTCTACTACCTTTGGTCGGCCGTCATCAGTTTTTCCGTTGGATTACTCATCACTTATCTTTTCAGCATCACCTGGATTTTCAACCAACGCCGTATCAGCAATCGTTGGATAGAATTGCTTATTTTTAGTGTTATAGGTGTGGTTGGGTTGTTACTGACCTATTTATTTATGCAATACTTTACCGAAGTCATCAACCTCCATTACATGCTTTCCAAGGTATTGACAACAATCATCGTCTTTTTCTGGAACTTTTTGACCAAACGATTTGTTTTGTTTACCAAGAAAAAATAGATATTTCTCCTTAATCTTCCTTACCCGATTGCTTCGTTCAAAAATACATTGAAAGGATACTGCACCTTATATAATTGCATCAAACGTTCAATCAGATTTTCTCGCATGAAAAACTCGTCATCTAACATGTGATAGGTGACAAAGTGCCTGTTTTTTATCAGTTCAATCTCTTTAAACTCTTTCGAGTATCCACGTGGAGGACTTTTCAGTTTATCTTCTTCCATCAATTTTGGAAAAAGTGTTTTAAAGGACTTATTATCCAAAATTGCCCGAATTTCATCAGGATAGTCGTAGATATGTTGTCTGATTGACTCCAAGTCGGCGGCATCGGGTGAGTGAATACCTCCCGAAACGAAGGATTCTCCCGGTTTCAGATGAATATAATATCCTGCCTGCCGGGTTTTTCTTCCCCCATTGGCAATAAACGCACTCATATGAGTTTTATAGGGCGTTTTGTCGGGCGAGAAACGAATATCCCGATAAATGCGAAACATACATTCCGGAGCGGTAACTATGCCTATGCTTTCATCCAATTCGCTGAGCGGCAGGATAAGCGCATTGACAAATGTTTCAAATGTTTCGCGTGCTTTTATATATTCCTGTTTGTGTTCATTGAACCAATTGCGGTTGTTATGAATCCGCAATTGTGCCAGAAAGTTGAATATATGTTTAAAGTCCATTTGATTTACATTTGATCCTCCAAGACGGTGTCTCATAAGCGTCAACTACACGGTTTTTGGTTGAATATTTGTGTTGAGACAGCCTCAATTTATCGCCTTTTCAAGGTATAAATATCCTTCCTTCTGTCTCGCAAGTTTCTCACGCTTCCGAATTGGTTCAATTCGTTAAGCAGATCCAAATCCACGTCGGCAATCAGTATCATTTCCGTATTAGGTGTGGCTTCGGCTTTTACTCCGTTGGTTGGGAATGCAAAATCACAGGGAGTAAAGACCATGGCTTGTCCATATTGTATATCCATATTGTGTACTTTTGGCAAGTTACCCACGCATCCGGCAATGGCGACGAAGCACTCATTCTCAATAGCTCGTGCTTGTGCACAGTGCCTTACGCGTGAATAGCCGTTCTGTGTATCGGTAAGGAAAGGAACAAAAAGAATTTGCATGCCTTCATCGGCAAGCAGGCGCGGAAGTTCCGGAAATTCTACGTCATAACATATCAGCACACCGATTTTCCCGCAGTCCGTATCGAAAGTTTTCAGCACATCGCCACCTTGCATACCCCACACGCGGGCTTCGTCGGGTGTAACGTGGAGTTTTTCATATTTCTCACGCGAGCCGTCTCTACGACAAAGATACCCTACGTTGTAAAGGCTGTTGTCACGCATTTCAGGCATACTTCCGGTCAAGATGTTGATGTTGTATGAAATAGCCAGCTCAGACATGTTATTTACTATTTCTTCGGTATATTTAGCTAGTTCACGGATAGCATTGGGTTCAGAAAGATGGTTGTATTGAGCCATCAGCGGAGCGTTGAAAAACTCAGGGAACAATGCAAAGTCGCAACGATATCCGGAGACAGCATCAATAAAAAACTCAGCTTGCTGCATCATATCGCCCAGGTTTTGGTATGAACGCATCTGCCACTGGATAAGTCCCAGGCGGACGATCTTTTTGGCAATGGTAGCTTCGTCAGTGGGCTCTTCGTAATAAATATTATCCCAACGCATCAATACAGCGTATTCATTGCTTTCCTCATCGCCTGCCAGATAACCGCGAAGTACCCGAACAGCCTGAAAGTTATTGGATATTTGGAAGTTGAGAACAGGATCATCCATCTCCTTCAGACGCACTCCCCTGATGTATTCACGGGGCGAAAGTTTATCCGCATACAGATGATAGTTCGGCATTCGTCCCCCAAAGATGATGGATTTCAGGTTCAGGCGTTCGCAAAGGTCTTTGCGGTAGTCGTACATACGCCTTCCCAACCGAAGTCCCCTAAATTCTTCACTTACCAAAACCTCTATGCCGTACAGCACATCGCCTTTTGGGTCATGTGTACTGAAATTATCTCCAATAATTTGTTTATAGGTGTGATTGTCACCAAATTTTTTGTAATCCACTATGATGGAAAGTGCACATCCGGCCAGCTTTCCATTTACTTTGATAACGATCTGTCCTTCAGGAAAAATATTAATAAGCTTTTGTATCCGCTCTTTTCTCCAATACCCACCCGGTCCGTCACCGTAAATTTGAATCATTATCTGCTTTAACTCATCATAATCGTCAATGCTCAGGTAACTTAATTCAATGTTTTCAATATTACTTAAATCCATATTTGTTTAATTTAGAAACGCAAAGTTACTAAAAATTGATCAGAATTCTTGTGGAGCGGTGGTTTGAACTATAAACTAAGAACGATGAACAAAGAACTGAACAAAGAGCAAAGACAAAAGAATAAAGACAAATTAACTAAGAACTAAAAACGATGAACTAAATGGGGTAGGGGTTTTAGCAGGGTGTCTGATGATGCTGCGTTTTTTTAATAGACATGGATACCCTGAAAATGGGACATGTTATTGGCTTGGACAAAGAATTTATGTGTTTATTTAAATTTCATCATAGCTGACAATTGTAAGAAGTGGTTATTTTTTTCATAGTTAAGATGTTTTTTTCTTGTTTTCTGTGCAGAAAACGACAGGTTTTTAACTTTTCCCTTCCCCAAACAAACAAAAACCCCAACCATCATCCACATCAATGATAATCAGGGCTTTTTTCAATTTTACAATTATTCTTTGTGATCCGGGCGGGATTCGAACCCACGACCCACAGCTTAGAAGGCTAAACCTAATATTTTTCGATATTTATTGTTGCATTTTATATGTCTGATTATTTGCATATTACAAAATACTCATAAAACAT
>JAAYQF010000062.1 GCA_012519425.1 Bacteroidales bacterium
ATTTTCCCATTTTGAAGGAAACCGTTTACGGAAAGCCATTGGTGTATTTTGATAATGCAGCCACAACGCATAAGCCCCTCACCGTGTTGCACAAAATAGAGTTTGCGTACAATCACTTGAATGCCAACATACACAGAGGTACTCATTATCTGAGCCAGAAGGCAACGGAAGCACATGAGGCAGCACGCAATGATATTGCCCAATTTATTGGTGCCGGAAAAAGAGAGGAAATTATTTTTACGCGCGGCACCACCGAGTCCATTAATTTAATTGCATTTTCGTATGGAGAAGCATTTTGTAGTGAGGGTGACGAAATCCTGATCTCAGCGATGGAGCACCACTCGAATATTGTGCCCTGGCAAATGTTGTGTGAACGTAAAAAGATGAAACTGCGCGTGATCCCCATCCATAAAAATGGAGAGATTGATTTGGATGTCTATGAAAAATTATTGAATGATAGAACGAAGCTGGTGGCAGTGACCCATGTGTCCAATGTATTGGGCACCATTAATCCCGTCCGGCAAATGATTGATACGGCACATCGTAAAAACATCCCTGTCCTGGTTGACGGTGCACAGGCAATTCCGCACATTGCCGTTGATGTGCAAGCCTTGGATGCGGATTTTTACGTGTTTTCGGGACACAAGGTTTACGGTCCCACCGGCATAGGCATACTTTACGGCAAAGAGCATTGGCTAAATCAATTGCCACCTTACCAGGGAGGAGGTGAGATGATTGAAAAGGTGAGTTTCGAGAAGACTACTTATAATGAGTTGCCTTTTAAGTTTGAAGCAGGCACCCCCGACTATATTGGTTCTACTGCCTTAGCTGAAGCTTTACGCTACATCAGTGAGATAGGCATAGATACGATTGCGGAATATGAAGACGAACTTACCGCACATGCAATCAGGCTGATGTCGGAAATCTCCGGTATTCAATTTATAGGAACAGCTCATCAGAAAAGTGCCATCATCTCTTTTACGGTCAACGGTATTCATCCTTACGACATAGGCTTGTTGCTCGACAAATTGGGCATAGCGGTCCGCACCGGACATCATTGTGCGCAGCCCCTGATGGATTTTTTGGAAATTCCCGGAACCGTGCGGGTATCGTTTGCGTTTTATAATACGAAAGAGGAAATAGATGTTTTTGTGGCAGCCCTGAAAAAAGTAGTTGCCATGTTGTCTTAATTCATTAAATAAATATTCATAGTGACTACTATCAATCAGATACAGGATGCCATCATCGAAGATTTTGAACAGTTCGATGACTGGATGGATAAATATGCTTTGATCATTGATTTGGGTAATGCATTGGCGCCCATTGACGAAAAGTACAAGTCACCGCAAAACCTCATCGAGGGCTGTCAGAGCAGGGTTTGGCTTACTGCCGATTTGGATTCGAACGGGAAAGTTGTTTTTCAGGCAGAGAGTGATGCCATACTGGTAAAAGGAATAGTAGCCTTATTGCTGCAGGTACTTTCTGAAAGAACACCCGATGAAATCCTCCATGCCGACTTGTATTTTATCGATAAAATCGGTTTGCGGGAGCACCTTTCACCCACGCGCTCGAATGGCTTGCTGGCCATGGTCAAGCAAATGAAAATGTATGCATTGGCCTATAAGACGAAAGCGGAAATGCAGTAGATAGAAAGTTGACAGAAGGCTTATTCTATCATATTGTGGAAAAAGTTCTGCACGTCTTCATCTTCTTCAATCTTCTCCAATAACTTCTGAACCTGGGCTTTTTGTTCTTCGTCCAATTCTTTCATATCATTGGGAATGCGTTCGAATTCTGCGGAATGGATTTCAAATTCATTTTCTTCCAAATATTTCTGTATGGATGAATAGGATGGAAAGTCACCGTATAGAACGATATCGCCGTCTTCCTCTTCCACTTCATCAACCCCGTAATCTATCAGCTCAAATTCCAGATCTTCGAGGGAAATACCTTCTTTAGCAGAAATTTTAAATACGCATTTATGGTCGAATAAAAATTGTAAAGAGCCGGTGGTACCAAGTGAACCCCCATAGCGGTTGAAATAGCTTCTGATATTGGCTACTGTCCGGGTTGGATTGTCGGTGGCGGTTTCTACAACAATGGCAATACCGAAAGGACCATAACCCTCATACACCATTTCTTTATAGTCTTCCACGTCTTTCTGGGTAGCTTTTTTAATAGCCCTTTCCACGTTTTCCTTGGGCATATTTTCTTTCTTCGCCTGTTGTATCAACACGCGCAAACGTGGATTGGTATCGGCATCCGGACCGCCTTCTTTGGCGGCAATGGTAATCTGCTTCCCTAATTTGGTAAATACGCGGGCCATGTTACCCCAACGCTTTAGCTTGGTGGCTTTCCTATATTCAAATGCTCTTCCCATGGTGTAGTGATGAATGTGAGTACGTGATCCTTCGGCTGTAAGAATGAATGAGCCGGTAATATAAAAAAATAAATGTGCAGATTACGGTATGAATCGGCACATTTATTTGTATGATTGGTTGTTAACCGTTTTTTGCTTTTTGCACGATGGCGCTGAATGCTTCCGGATGGTTCATAGCCAAATCGGCCAATACCTTGCGATTGATTTCAATACCTGATTTGTTGAGTGCGCCCATCAATTTTGAATAGGAGTATCCTTCCAAACGTGCGGCAGCATTGATGCGCTGGATCCATAAAGAGCGAAAATTGCGTTTTTTGGTTTTGCGATCGCGATACGCATATTGTAAACCTTTCTCCCAGGTGTTTTTGGCTACTGTCCAAACGTTTTTACGGGCACCCACATAGCCTCTGGTGAGTTTTAAAATTCTTTTTCTTCTTTTACGTGAAGCAACGTGATTAACTGATCTTGACATGATTAAAAAAATGATTAATGATTGTCAGCGCTCCTTTGGAGGAAAACTTAAAGCTGAACACTCTGTTTTTAAAATAAGAATAATGATTTAAAAATAAATTGAACAAAATTATAGACAAAGCATCTGCCTCACGTTTTTTTCGTCACTCTTAGCTACTAAGCCGGTGTGGGTCAAATTACGCTTTTGTTTTTTTGTCTTTTTCGTCAAAATATGACTTTTAAATGCATGTTTTCTTTTAATTTTTCCTGTTCCGGTAAGGGCGAACCTCTTTTTGGCACCGGAGTTAGTCTTCATTTTTGGCATTTGTTGTCTGTTTTATTTTATAATTATTAATTAAGTATTATGCTTTCCCTTTTTTAGGAGCAATTGTAATGATCATGCGCTTTCCCTCTATCTGAGGAAGTTGTTCGGGCTTGCCCAATTCTTCCAACTCATGAGCGAACCGTGCCAACAGCGTTTCGCCCTGATCTTTGAAGAGGATGGAACGTCCTTTAAAGAACACATAAGCCTTTACTTTATATCCTTCTTTCAGGAATTCTTTGGCATGATTGAGTTTAAAATTAAAATCATGATCATCGGTTTGCGGTCCGAAACGAATTTCCTTCACCACAATTTTGGCAGCATTGGCTTTTCTTTCCTTCTCCCGTTTTTTTTGTTGATAGAGAAATTTCTGATAATCAATAACTCTACAAACAGGAGGGTCGGCTTTGGCTGTAATTTCCACCAGGTCTAATCCTTGGGATTCTGCAATTCTCATTGCTTCTTCATAGGAATAGATACCGGTTTCAACATTATCCCCGACCAATCTTACCTCTGGCACCCCTTTTATTTTTTCATTGATGCGATTCGGTACTTCTTTTACATATGGTCTTCTACCTCTGGTAGTGAATTGTTTAGCTATTGTTTGTTCCCTCCTTAATTAATAGATGAATAATGATTTTAATTTTAAAAAATTAAGCGCGCAAATATACGAAATTATTTTTATATACCATCAATATGGTGATTGAAAAATATTTATTCGCGTGTTTTTCAATTTATTGAACTCAGGGCTTCGCCCAAAACCCATCTTCATTTTTTTGTCTTGATACAAAAAAACGAAGCAAAAAAAAATCAAGACTGTGCCCGCTTCGCTCGAAAAATTAGCGCTCGAACAGCTAAATCGTCCAAACTCGCAACTTCGTTGCTCAAACAAGGACGATTTTTAACGCTGTTCTTACTTATTTTTCGGCTCATCGGACAAGGTCGGAGTCGCGCTATTCAAACTTTTTCACTCCAAGTCTCCCCTTTTGGGGGAGATTTAGGGGGGCTTTAGGGTTATGCACGTGTTTGTCCTACGGACAATCTCGGTGTTTTCGACTAGTTACGGGGCTGTCTCAAACACAACTATTTAACCAAAACCCGCAAGGTGTCTTAGAAGTGTTCAAATGCAAGGCACTGAGATTGAGGGCGAAGGAGCATACTAGAGTATGTGACTGAGACCGAATATCGAAAGTAACGCAGCAGTTGGGCGCTTATGAGACACCGCCAGTTGTTTTCGCAGTTGGTCTTTGGAAGTCATGATTATAATAAGTATTAATTAGGTTTATCAGTTGCAAAGGTAGGAAATTAATTGAAAATGGGTGCATGTAATTTAGAATTTATATTACGATTTGAAACAAGATTGATGGAAATTGGATATGAATCAAAGAGATGTTGAACCCCATATTTTTTGCAGCTCTCTGTGATATTTGAATATTATCGCGTAAATTTGCAGGAAATGTTTCAAAATTATGCAAAAAATAAATAACAGATTAGCTCATTTACGCAATTTGATGCGTGCTAACAAGCTGAGTGCTTACATTGTTCCCGGTACTGACCCGCATGCGGGAGAATATATTGCCGATTGTTGGAAAGAAAGGGACTGGATCAGCGGGTTTGACGGGTCGGCAGGGACCGTGGCGCTGACACTCGAGAAAGCCGGCGTCTGGGTTGATTCCCGGTATTATTTACAGGCCGATGAACAGCTCAAGGATACGGAGTACGAAGTCATGAAAATGGGTTTGCCGGGTGTTCCTGATACCCTGTCCTGGCTTGTGCAGCAGTTGAAGTCCGGAGAACAAGTTGGCGTCAATCCGGAAATGTTTTCCGTCAATGCCTTTGCCCATATGGAGGAGACCCTGGGAAAACAGGGTGTCAATGTGGTACAGCTCGATTTAATACGCGAAATATGGTTAGACAGACCGGGCATTCCCAATCATCCGATTTTTGTGTTGGATGAAAAATTTTCCGGAAAATCATCTTTGAAAAAGATGGATGAACTGAGAAAGGAAATGAAAAATGTACAGGCTGATGTGTTCATTACCAACACCTTGGATGAAATTGCCTGGTTGTTCAACATCCGCGGGAGCGATGTAGATTACAATCCTGTGGCTATTGCGTATGCCTGTGTCAGTCAGCAGGAAGCCATATTGTACGTGTCAGCAGAAAAGTTAACGGATGAAGTAAGGCAGTATTTAAAGTCGCAATCCATCACCGTAAAAGATTATTTGGCTATTTATGAGGATATAGCTTCCATTCCCCATAATCAAAAAGTATTGTTTGACGGGAATAAGCTGAACCGGTCTTTGTTTGAAAGCATTCCGGCTACATGCACCACTATTCCTATGCTATCGCCGGTTGCACAGATGAAGAGCATCAAAAATGAGACGGAGCTTGCGGGCTTTCGAAAGGCAATGATCAAGGATGGTGTGGCGCTTACCCGCTTTTTTATTTGGTTGGAAGAAAATGTGGGTTCAGGTAAGTTGACGGAATTGTCCATTACAGATAAGCTCCACGATTTCAGGGCTGAGCAGGAAGATTTCTACGGAGAAAGTTTTGCAACCATAACCGGTTATGCGGGGCACGGTGCCATCGTGCACTACAAAGCAGATGAAAAGAGTGACGCGACCATCTTGCCTGAAGGTATTTTATTGCTGGATTCAGGAGCGCAGTTCCTGCACGGCACTACCGATATTACACGAACGGTTACTTTGGGGATGCCTACGAAGCAACAAAAGACAGATTTTACTTTGGTGTTGAAAGGGCATATAGGTTTGGCAACTGCCAAATTTCCGATAGGTACCAGGGGTTCGCAGTTGGATATCTTGGCGCGTAAAGCGATGTGGGATAGGGGCTTGAATTATGGTCACGGTACCGGTCACGGGATAGGGCATTTTTTGAATGTGCATGAAGGTCCGCAAAGCATTCGCATGGAAGAAAATCCGGTTACCCTGCAGCCGGGCATGATAATTTCCAATGAGCCGGGTTTATATCGTACAAACAAATATGGTGTCCGCACAGAAAATCTGATTCATGTGGTCGAAGATCGGCAAACTGAATTTGGAAGTTTCTTGAAGTTTGAAACCCTGACTTATTTTCCGATAGATACCAAATTAATTGATAGGGATTTGTTAACAGCAGAAGAAATAAATTGGCTGAATGTTTATCATCAGGAGGTGTATGATAGGATTGCTCCGCATTTAAGTGATGCAGAGCGAATTTGGTTACAGAAGAAGACGAAGGCTATTTGAGTTTCGGGGTTGTGTGTTCCGAGGTGCGGGTTTCGGAGTCATGCGGATTAGGGAATTGGTCTCTCGCAAATATTCGCAGATTAATTTCGCTGATTTACGCAAATTGCGCGATTGACCTTGCCTGGTGAGCCGAAAAATAAGTGAGATTGACGTTAATAATTGTCCTTGTCAAATAAATATTTAACTAAAAAACAGTAAGGTGTCTTAGAAGCGTCCAAATGCAAGGCACTGAGATTGAGGGCAAAGGAGCGTACTGAAGTACGTGACTGAGCCTGAATATCGAAAGTAACGCAGCAGTTGGCACTTATGAGACACCGCTGAGTTTGGACGATTTAATCAATCAAGCGCTAATTTTTCGAGCGAAGCAGGCACAGTCTTGATTTTTTTTTGCTTCGTTTTTTTGTATCAAGACAAAAAAATGAAGAAAAGATTTAAAATATTCATTTTCGGCTCACCGGACAAGGTCGGTTGCGTTACTCAAGCACATGAAAAACCTAGGGAATACCTGGAAATCTGACAGCCAAAATTTACATAAAATACAACCATTTTCATGACTTCATTACAAAATTCACAACTCGGGAAACCCGGTAAATATGCTGAAAGATATGACAACTCTTTGTTGTTTCGTATTGAAAGAGAAGAGAACAGGGCAAAATATCGGATCAATACATCCAATCTTCCTTTTGTCGGGGTGGATGTGTGGAATGCCTATGAAATTTCATTCCTGACTGATCAGGGGCTGCCGGTGTCTCGTGTTATGAAAATGAAATACGACGCTTCCAGTAAATTTATGGTAGAGTCCAAATCTCTGAAACTTTACCTGAATTCTTTCAATATGGAGCCATGTGGTTCAACCCAGGAAAAGGCAGTGCAAAAGGTAAAAAAGACGATAATTGACGATTTGAGTGCTTTACTTGAAACCGAAGTTGCAGTTAGCTTTTTTACAGATGACGCACCACAGCGCCCTGCATTCAAGGGTTTTCCCAATCTGAACCGGCTTATTCCTGAATCTGTTTTGGAAGCCATTCGGTTTGATCATTTCTATGAATCACCGGAGCTGCTGAAAGCTAAACCGGCGGATAAACCACAGACTTTTACTTTTTGCTCAGACTTGTTGCGCTCTAATTGTCCGGTGACCGACCAGCCCGATTGGGGTGATTTATTTGTGAATATCACTTCTCATTATGTGCTTGATTGGGCATCTGTATTATCGTATTTGGTATCTTTCCGAAAGGAAAATCATTTTCACGAAGAAGTTGCGGAGATGATTTTTCAGCGTTTTATGGAGGTATTTCATCCTGCCGAATTGATGGTTGCCACCATGTACACCCGCCGTGGAGGCATTGATATCAACCCCATCCGTGCCACCCATCTATCTTTGATAGATGCAGCTTTTACGGATATGAATGTGATGCTGGGGAAGAATTTGAGGCAGTAAAATCCGCGCTACCCCGCATCCCGGAACTTGGACCCCGTTCACCTCGTCAACATAAACTTAAAGCTGATGCCGAAGTTACCGGATGAGACGGGAAATGATGATGAAATCAGGGGTTTGCTGATTTGCTTGTCGTAGAACATTTGGATGTTCACCTTGGAGCTGAACACATAATCAGCCATGATTTTCAGGGTAAATAATTTGTTCCCGCTTGAAGCCTGTGTTAGGTTCTGATCTATCTTTCTAAGCAGGGATTTTACGTCTTTATAAGATATATCGGCATTGATCTTTAGATCGTTTTTAATGCGTGATTGGGCGCTGTTCTTTAGTTTTAAGATCACATCAAAATCCTTTACGGTATATCCGCAGCCTACCACAAACTCATCCGTCAGAGCGTCAATCAGTTGGGTACTTGACAGATTTAGCGACAAGTTACGCTGTTTTTTATACTCCAATTTGGCTGTCATGCTATTTTTCAATACCGCATTGATCCCTACCAGCGGACTGAACTGCTCGGTCAGCGATACAGATGCAAAATCAAAGGGTGAAGCAGGAATTGGATTGTTGGACTGCACATCGCGGATATAACCCAATGTGTTGTCACCTTCGCCCATGGCAACCCAGGTAGAGTAGGAGGTGTAAGCCCCGATATTATACAGGCAAGTGTAAGCATGTGTGATGCTCACGGATCTGAAATTATCTCTTACCCAGGGGATTCTGGATAATCCGTCGTAGCTGGCACGCCAGTTTGGCAGGATGTTTTTCAACGATAAGAAAGGTGAAGTGTCCAGTTTTTTAGGATCTCTGCCTGTATAAGCTGCAATAAACGAAGGGATCAAGACTTCGGACGAGTTGATATTGAAGGCTCCGTTTGCTGCATCATAAGGCTGACCGCTCAAATCGCTCTCCGACATAAATCCTGTGCCTGGATAATTGGTTCCCTGGTACATAGCATTTAGCCTGTCCAAATAGTGTTGTCTGTTTTCCAATAATTGATTGAAAGGTTGCGATTCATAATTTTTGTCGGCAGCCCCCATGGGTTTAAAAGCCGTTGACAAGGCAATTTGTGTCATGTTATAACTACCGTTGAAAGTGGTAGGCATGCCGTCAAACATATATTGAATTGTGGTGTTGGAAGCCACGTATCTTTTGGCGTTCAGGTCGATTTTTAATCCGGGAATGGGCTCTACAGTAGCCTTAATATCCAGGTCGGATGTGACGGCAGTAGTGGCGGGATTGATGATTGAATCGCTCATAAACAGCCAACCCCTGTCTATTGCGTCGGTAATGGTGTGGTCGTTGTGAAAGCCGAATGCGAAATCCAATCCGGGTGCATAAACACCTTTATCGATTGTGCTTTGCCCGAAAAATCCGGGATTCGGCAAAAAGCCCGGCAGTACCATGCTGTTGGTTTCCCTGTAGGTGACAGATGCCTTGCGTACCATCATCAGGACACGGGCAGTGAAGTCTGTCACTTTTTGCAAAGGAGTACGGTCATTCGGGTCAAAGGTTATCAAGGTAACGGATAAGCTGTCGAGATCGCGAACCCCTGTTATTTCAATATCAGAAGGATTGACAGTTTTGTACTTCAGTTTGATAATCTTCCCGTCTTTGTCCACGGCATTTACACGAAGAGAAGTACTGGCAAGTTTATGCCTGATGGTCGTATTTTTACCTTTTTCCAGACTGATGACTTCTTCGTATGTTTTGGGTTGGAAATTCTCATTCGGCATCCTTCTCTGACCCGTAAAACGTGTATTAATATCTTTCAAATAATTGGATTTATTGTATAGGGTTTCAAAATCCAATTGACCGTCAAATTGATAAGACCGTACGCTGGTCGCAGTATTTCCGAAGTCAGCCATGTTTTTCAAGCGTGCAGTGCGATTCCAATTGTAATTGGCATTGTATGAAGCGTTTGTGGAGCTGATCCAATCCAACAGAGGAAGTTTATTAATTGGAATAGCCCAGGATGTATTGAAGACTTGCTGGTAAGTATATGGCAAGCCCAATTTACGGATATTCATCCACACCGTGTCACGCCACAATTCGTAATGCTCTTTACCCAATTCAGGAGAATAAAGAGGTTCTTCAATAATAGCGTTGGTAGCAGTTTGCAGGCTGAATCTCAACGCCCTGGTCAAATCCCACTTGAAATCAAATTGCCTGTCCCACATAAAGTCTTTACTAAACGTAATGTCCAACAAATCATCGCCTACATCCATGCTGTAATTTGTATTAAAATCACGCAATTGAATTTGTGAATATTGGCGGTTCATATTGGTAGAAAAACCTATGGAACTTGGCATGTAATTGATGGAAAAATCTTTGATGATTTTGAAAGCCGGCTTATCCAAAGCTTCACTCTCTTTAAAAGGTTCGAAAGGTTTATTTTCAAAATTGAAATTATAATTGATCGACCCTTTTTCTTGCTTGATGAGATTTTCTTCTACCTCAGGACTGTGCTTATTGGTCTCCGAATAAGAATAAGAGAAGGACACATTGGCAGGGTCGTAGAACTGAGGAGTCTTACTTTTGATGTTCACTTTGGCAGATGCGATGGTGAAGTTCCTGGAAGTTTGCACCGTTTGTGAAAGGATAAGGAGCGAATCTTTTTCAGTTTGCGTGTCCATGCTGTTCAAGGACTCCGTTAATATTACGTCCTGATCAATCGGGTTGTACTTAGGACTCAATGTTTCGTTGGAGAGAGAAAAATAAGCCGGCAACTGAATTTTTGCTTCTTTGGGTAGGAAGCGGCCTAATTCCAATGAAGTCGAAAAATTCATTCGGTATAAATCCTCGTTCCTTCTCTCCATTACTTTACTTTCTATACTTCCAAACCCTGAGGTTTCAGCGCGTCCGGCTAAGTTAATGCTGCCCAAATCTGATAATCCGACAGCCAAATTTGCCATGCCTGCCCAACCGCTATCATCGTTAAACTGGGACATGCGCAGCTCATTTACCCATATCTCTGCCGATTTTATGTTGTTGCTTCGGTTGCGGATACCGATCATGATGTTTTCAACTTCTGATATGGATGGATTGCCTACAACGGTAATGCGGTTACGTGGTTTTTCGGGGTCAAATACCGTGTATGGGATCAAGTTGGAAACCTCTGATGCACCGCCTTTTGCTTTGTTTCTTTTGAGTTTGGCATCCGTCAGATATTCAAAAGGAAAGTCAATCATATTATCGGGATGCCATACGGTTTCACGGTCGCGTAAACTG
>JAAYQF010000009.1 GCA_012519425.1 Bacteroidales bacterium
ATCTTGGAATAAACATTAACTTTGTACGCGTATTAAATATCAAAACAATGAAAAAACAACTCAAAATAGCCCTGGTAGCACACGATGCACGCAAGGCAGACATGGTAGAATGGGCAGTTTTTAACTCAGATATGCTTTCGCAGCACAAGCTGATTTGTACGGGAACCACCGGCGGACTGATACAGGAAGCCTTTGAAAATGAGGGAATAGAAGTAGAAGTTGAGCGTAAAAACTCCGGTCCGATGGGTGGCGATGCCGAAATTGCGGCAATGGTTGTGAATAAACAAATAGATTTTTGTGTGTTTTTAATAGATGACCTGAGTGCAAATCCACACGAAGCTGATATACAAATGCTTTTACGTCAGTGCCGCATTCATAATATCCCGATAGCCTGCAACCGCTACAGTGCGGATTTGATGATTACCAGTCCGCTGTGGGACGATGAAGAGTACGTTCCCAAAGACCCTCAATATGTACCTTTTCATCGTGAATAGATATTGCGGTTTCCGGCAAATTATATTACATTTGCGGTCCCGAAATATCCATTGACTTATGGTGTAATGGTAGCACTACAGATTCTGGATCTGTCTGTCTAGGTTCGAATCCTAGTAAGTCAGCAAGCTCTCAATTTCCCGGGGCTCACTTACAAAACGCACTGCTCCGTGTTCTTCGAGTTCCGCTTTTGTTCGAAAACCCCATAAAACACCAATAAATTCAACTTCGGCATAGGTTGCAGTCAAGGCATCTACACCGGAATCACCCACGAAAACAGTATCGCTTTTCTGTACACCCGCATCAGCTATTATTTCATTGAGGATATCGGGGGCAGGCTTTACCGGAACACCGTCACGCTGACCAAATACCCGTACAAAATTGATCTCCGGAAAATAATGTTTTACCAAATCCACCGTCGGCTGATGTGGTTTATTGGACGCTACCCCAAGCTGATAACCTGCATCTTGCAATTTTACAAGTAATTCGGGGATGCCCGGATAGGGTTTTGTACAATCTTCGGCATGCAACAAGTAGTATTTAAAAAATTCATGCCTCACCATGGAGATGACATCTTCATTTTTATGTTCCTCGGGCAAAACGCGTTCAATCAGCTTATTCAGCCCATTGCCCACGAACAATCGAAACTTATCCGTTTCAAATTCAGGGAAATTGAATTGTCTCAAAGCATAATTGACGGCATTCGCCAAATCTTCTATGGTGTCCAAAAGGGTACCGTCCAAATCAAATATGATAAGTTTCTTTGTCATGATGATATGAAATTTTGCCTGACAAAGATATCAATTATTCTTTATCATTTTATACTTCTATCCCTCCTTCCCAACCTATTTCCTAATCATAAAACCAAATCGACTCACAAACCAGTTATACATCGTGTTTAATTTACTCAGAAATCTATTCAAACTAAATTTTGAAAAACATGTAAGGATTTTGACGGATTCTTATTGCGTTTTCCGACAGATTACATTACATTTGTGACTCCAAACCACACCAAACATTTTACTCTCATCAGCCTTAAATCAAGAAAAGGGAAAATAAAATGCTTAACAGAAAAATTTAGTTCATAATTTTGTCATAACATATGAAACTCAGACATATAGTATTTGATATTATTCTTTTCTCAATAAACTTAACAGCCCAACACAAAAATTTTATTGGCTTCGGTGTAGTCAGTGAAATGAATCGGACCGAAATAAACTTCCATGAAATTCATGCTTGTGAATTTTGATAAATCTATTGATTATTAATACCTATAATTTAAATATAAATAACATTATGAAACTATTAAAAAACATCTCTTTCTTCTTCCTGGTTACAGCAGGTTTATTTTTTATCAATTGTACAGGAAAAACTAACCAGCAAGATTTGGTTGTTAAAATCGCTGCCGGCGAAATATCGGGCAGTTTCAACGACAATGTTTATGCTTTTAAAGGAATACCATATGCAAAGGCCGAAAGGTTTATGCCTCCGCAAGACCCCGATGCCTGGGAGGGTGTGCTGGAATGTAAGGAATTTGGACCGGTAGCCAGACAAATTGTGCCCTGGTATCCCGATTCCATCCAAGATGAAAAACAACTTTTCAGCTTAAATGTATGGACGCAAGGATTGAAAGACGGTAAAAAACGTCCGGTAATGCTTTGGTTACATGGCGGTGGTTTCCATGTTGGCGCAAGCAACGACCCTATGACTTACGGTGAAGCATTGGCCAGAAAAGGAGACATCGTATTCGTATCTGTTAATCATCGGTTGAATATTCTTGGTTTTCTTGATTTGTCGGCATGCGGTGAGAAATATGCACTATCAGCAAATGTTGGCATGCTGGATATTGTAAAATCCCTCGAATGGATACAACAAAATATTGAAATGTTTGGCGGCAATCCTTCCGACGTGACCATTGTGGGTGAGTCCGGAGGCGGCGGAAAAGTTGGTACACTCATGTGCATGCCATCAGCCAAAGGTTTGTTTCACAAAGCCATTATTCAAAGTGGAACCTTATTGAACACAATGACTAGGGAGAAATCACAGGCATTAGGCTTAACCGTACTTGAAAATCTGGGACTTACTCAGGAAAATCCGGACGGAATAGATACCATCCCATACATGAAGCTTGTAGAAGCGGGCAATAATGCAATAGCAAAAATGTCAGGCTCAAGAAAACCGGGTTCTCCAACAATGTTTGGCTTTGCACCTTCTGCCGACGGAGTAATTTTACTTCAACAACCCTTCAGCCCCGGATTTGCAGATATTTCATCAGATATTCCCTTAATGATGGGCTCTACTTTGAATGAAATGATGCCCGTCGCATATGGTGAAAAAGACCTGACTATTGAAGAAGCTAAAAAACGATTGGCGCCTAAATACGGCAACAAAACCGAACAATACGTAGCATTATTTGCTAAGGCATATCCGGACTATACACCCCAGGATCTTCTTTCTATTGATGTTGTTTTCAGACCTTACACCATATTTACCGCCGATGCAAGGGCACGTGAAACAAACACCCCTTTGTATGTCTATTTCTTAGCATGGAAAAGCCTTGTGGACGACGCATCGAAAGGGTCTTTCCATGGATTGGATATTCCTTTGGCATTCAACACAGTTGACTTAAGACCTGATTGGACTGGCAATTCTGAGGAAGCATGGGCAATGGCTTCCATCATGAGCTCAGCGTGGATAAACTTCATTAAAACAGGTAACCCCAATGTTGAAGGCGTGCTCCCGGCTTGGGAACCATATACTGCCGAGAATGGCGTTACAATGTATTTCGACAGTGAGTGCAAGATTGTTAACAATCACGACAGAGAATTGATGAATTTTATTATGTCTGCTGAATAATTATTAGATTGTTGTGTTTTGGAATATGTTTCTAAGCTAAGGTTCTAATCAACTTCTTAATAGATATTAAATAATTTTTTCTTGTTGCACAATTCAAAACTTTTATTCTACCTTAGCGGACGTTTTCGCAAAACCACTTGCAATATTATTATTTTTCTAATGCTGAAATCACACTTCATAAGAAGAGCAAACTAAGAAAATTACATTATAACCAAGAAAATTAAAAACTATGAAACGAACATGAACTAATTTAATCATTTAAAAAAATTAGTTCATCGAGACTTCCATACGACAACTAAAAAATAAAATTTAAACGTATGAAAATGATTACGCACGATATTGTAAAAGCCACCTTGTAAAGCACAAAGTCTCTGCAAGGTGGCGACCAACGGCAAAGTGTAAAAGCACGCAAACCTAATTTTGGTTTGAAAAACCAAAGATAACAACTTTCAAATTTATACTGTTTTTTAATTACATAAAACTATGAAAAAATTAATGTTTGTTTTGGCTATGTATTATAGCCTTCTTCTGATTTCATGTGAAGTACAACCCGAAAGTCAAGTAACCGCTCCGGAAATTGAGAAAGGAGAAGTGGCTCTTGAAATGTTTTCTCATTCAAGAAGAATTGAGAAAATAACGCCCTTAGATGAGAGTAAGCATAGCGGATTTATTACTTCCGAACTACGCTCTCTGCTACCTGCACTTAAAAATAAACGTATGCGAGTCAGAACCAATTGAAACCGATTTGCATAATAATTTTTCCAATATGATGGAGGCGTATAAATACGAACTACACACGTACTGTACCTACGAGTTTCCCGACGTAAACTTAGACAATGATTTTGCAGAACGCAACACCAATATTACAAAGCCACCACAAAATCGTACTCCATATCCCGTGGAAAACTGCTACACAAGATACATACGCATACCCGACGAACACGACGGTATAGTAAGTGCCAAACAAGTAATAATACCCGAACACAAAGGGGTAAAAGTGTGGAATGTGCGGGCTAAGGGCGTAAATCACCAAGAAATGGGAAACCATCCAATAATGAGGGAAATTTTTTACAATGCGTTTAATGAAAAAGATATATATGAAAACACGTTTTATCTTGGCAATCACTAGTATCGTGTTGTTACTCTCAGGCTGTTTTTTACCCCAGCCTGATGACATAAAAAAAGTTGAAGGCATTCAGCCTGTTTGGACAACTCAATTAGCAACTACTTGTTTGACATACAATAAAGGGCTTATTGGTCTGCCTTTATATAACGACAAGGTACTTTTTAATTCAACCAATTTTAGTAGGTTAAATAGTGTCGATAAAAACATCTATGAAGAGGATAATCGTATCAACGCTTTGGATATCAATACCGGAGAAGTCCATTGGACTTTTCCGGCAGAATACTCCAAAGAAAATCCGATGTACTTTGATTCGAAACCCTATTGCAATAATAACTATTTAGTGGTAAAGATGTCCGACTGGGGTACAAAGTATGAAGGAGGCGATATATTGCTCTGTTTTGATATGACTACAGGAACAGAAAAATGGAAAAGGGTAATCCCTAAAAACATGTCATATAACACCAATAACAACTTGCTCGGATTAGGAAAAACATTTTATTTTACACAAGAAACCG
Source organism: Bacteroidales bacterium (assembly GCA_012519425.1). Taxonomy (GTDB): domain Bacteria; phylum Bacteroidota; class Bacteroidia; order Bacteroidales; family Paludibacteraceae; genus Paludibacter. The sequence continues at coordinate 4,990 of JAAYQF010000009.1, forward strand.
AAACGGAAGCTCTTATCTGCAAAGGGGATATTGAAACGGGAAATTGGGAAATCCTTTCAACTATAAAAGCGGAAAATAGTGAAGATATTGCAAGTTTAACAACTTCAGTTCCCGTTATGAGTTCCATAGACGGTAAAGACTTTTTAATTGTAGGTGGTTATGAAGAAAAATCAATTATATCTGATGAAGAAACTCAACATAAATGTTACCTATATTTCGCAAACAGAAATAACGGTAATATAAATAAAGTGTTTGTTGAGCATTATGATAGTAATATGATTGTCGGCAATTTAAACCTATATGGAGACAAACTGTACTTTACTTCCGGCAGACATGCCTTTTGCTATGATTTAGAACAAAATCAAATACAATGGCATTTTTTCTCCAATGAAGCTTATGACTATATGGCACCACTTCTTATTGTTTCTCATGATGTTGTTTTTTTGTATGGGAACAATCGCTACATAGGTCTTGATGCTCAAACCGGACATAAACTTTATCAAGGTAATACAGAATGTGCTAAAGCAGATGTATTTGATGGAAGGGTTTATCTGATAGGACGCATGGAACAACTTCATGTGTTGGATATAAAAACGGGTAGGGAATTACACCGAATTACTTGCCCTGAAGATCCTAAAACCGGAAATGGTTTTCATATTGGTTGCAAACCACAAGTGCATGGAGATAAGCTATTTGTTTTTAGTTATACAAGTGCGTACTGCTATACTTTGTCGGATTTAAAGTAAGTTAATTGTAAAAATTTATTTATCTGTAGAGTTCAATAAGTGATTGATTTCGAATTAGTGTAAAAACAAAATACCCATGCGTAAAACACGTTTTATCTTGGTAATCAGTAGTATTGTATTGCTACTCTCAGGCTGTATGATACCACCACAGCCTGATGATATTAAAGTAGAAGGCATTCAGCCTAAATGGGCTACCAAAATAGGTAAAGCCGGTATATGGAACAATGGGTTAGTTGGTTTGCCCATTTACAATGATATGGTGCTGTTTCATTCAACTGAGTTCACGACATATCAGGGAAATGTTTTTGGGGATTTTGAAGAAGATAACAGAATCAACGCTTTGGATATCAATACCGGAGAAGTCCATTGGACTTTTCCGGCAGAATACTCAAAGGAAAATCCCATGTACTTTGATTCGAAGCCCTATTGTTATAATAACTATTTAGTAGTAAAAATGCCAGTCTGGGGTACAAGGTATAAAGGTGGCGATATATTACTCTGTATTGATATGGCTACTGGGAAAGAAAAATGGAAAAAAGTAATTCCCAAAGATATGTCCTATAAGACAAACAACGACCTAATCGGAATAGGAAAAATATTTTATTTCACACAAGAGACAGAGAAGGGGGCACTTATCTGCAAAGGAGATATTGAAAGCGGGAATTGGGAAATCCTTTCAACTATAAAAGCAGAAAACAATGAAGATATTGCAAGTTTAACAACTTCAGCTCCCGTTATTAGCACCATAGACGGTAAAGACTTTTTAATTGTAGGTGGTTATGAAGAAAAATCAGTTAAATCTGAGGAAGGAACTCAATATAAGTGTTACCTATATTTCGTAAACAGAAATAACGGTACTGTAAACAAAGTTTTTGTTGAGCATTATGATAGTAATATGATTGTCGGCAATTTAAACCCTTATGGAGACAAACTGTACTTTACTTCTGGCAGACATGCCTTTTGCTATGATTTAGAACAAAATCAAATACAATGGCATTTTTTCTCCAATGAAGCTTATAACTATATGGCACCACTTCTTATTGTTTCTCATGATGTTGTTTTTTTGTACGGGAATAACCGTTTTATTGGTCTATCTGCCAAAACCGGAGAAAAACTATATCAAAGTGATATTGAATGTGGAGGTGCTTCAGTTTGGAATGATTCTGTGTGTATTACCAGTCGCGACGGAAATATTTATATAGTTGATATAAAGACAGGCAGGCAGACTTTAAAAATAGAAGCACCAAAGAACTATGAATTGGGTACTTATTTTGCCACAATTACTCCAAGAATTTATAACAATAAATTATTTTGTGTTGGGGAATATCATGCTTACTGTTACGACTTGAAAGAATTAGAGTAACTTAAACAGCAAAATGCGTATCGGGATTACTTCCGGTACGCATTTTCAGGATATGCGTTTATCTGTAGAGTTCAATAAGTGATTGATTTCGAATTAGTGTAAAAACAAAATACCCATGCGTAAAACACGTTTTATCTTGGTAATCAATAGTATTATCTTATTACTCTCAGGCTGTATGATACCACCACAACCTGATGATATCAAAATAGAAGGCATTCAGCCTATATGGACAACCCAATTAGCAACAACCTGTTTAACATATAACGATGGACTTATTGGTTTGCCTTTATATAACGACAAAGTAATTTTTAATTCAACTAATTTTAGCAGGTTAAATAATGTCGATAAAAATATTTATGAAGAAGATAATCGTATTAATGCGTTGGACATGAATACCGGAAAGAGAAGTTGGGTATTTCCGGAACAATATGATAGTCTTTTCCCTCTATTATTTGACTCGACTCCTTATATTTTTAATGAATATCTACTACTGAAAATGCCTGCACCAAGAGGTGTTGAGGGGAATGACAGATTGTTGTGTATAAATATGGAAACAGGAAAAGAAGTGTGGCGCAAAATCGTGCAAAAAAACATTTCTTATAAAACAGGAAAAGATGTAATAGGCTTCCAATCCGACTATTTTATATTTCAAGAGACTAAACAAGATGCTATGATTTATAGCGGTAACATATTACACAGTGAAATAACTCCTTTATATACGTTTACTCCAAGTGAAGGATATGATTGTGTGGATTTTACAGGAAATGCCATTTACTATGAAAGCACTGAAAACAAACCTACATTGTTGTTATTTCTCTTTGAAAAAAACTTTACGACTAGACAAGATAGCATAACCAGTGTTATTTTCGATATAAACAAAAATCAGATTGTAGCTAAACAGGGTATTTATCGAAAGGATAAAACCTACCGAGTTACCCGCTCCATCTTCTATAATTCTTTAGCCTACGTCAATTATGGCTCAGGATTGGCTTGCATCAATCCACATACAAATCAAATAATGTGGCAGTACGATAGCTCCGAACCAGTCGATTTTCACACACCTCTTATGTGTATCAATAGTAATGTCGTTTTCCTATACTTCAATAACCGTTACGCTGGTCTTGACGCTCAAACCGGACATAAACTTTATCAAGGTGATATAGAATGTGCTAATACAGATGCATTTGACGGGCGGGTTTATCTGATAGGACGTAGGGGTATCTACATGTATTGGATATAAAGACGGGTAAAGAATTACACCGAATTACCTGTCCTGAAATGTCTAAAACAGGAGATGGTTTCAGTCATGGTTGCAAACCACAAGTACATGGAGATAAACTATTTGTTTTCAGCTACACGAGCGCGTACTGCTATGATCTGGCAGACCTGAAATAAGTAAGTTCGCAGTTTTCTTGTCTCTACTTTACCGCGCCAACTAAATTTTCCCCCTCAAGAATCTTCCGGTATAAGAAGCTTCGCATTTTACAAGTGCTTCCGGCGTGCCTTCAAATACGACGAAGCCGCCTTCATCACCTCCTTCCGGACCCAAATCAATGATGTGGTCGGCAGATTTGATAATTTCGGGATTGTGCTCAATGATGATAATGGTGTGTCCTTTGTCAATCAACGCATCAAAAGCTTTGAGTAAGGTTTTGATGTCGTGGAAGTGCAAACCGGTAGTGGGTTCGTCAAAAACAAAAATAGTCGGTTCCGTTTTTTCCAAAGCTAAAAATGAAGCCAACTTTACACGCTGACTTTCTCCGCCGGAGAGAGTGGAGGATGACTGTCCCAGTTTTACATAGCCTATGCCTACATCTTGCAAAGGTTTCAGACGTTTTACAATTTTCTTTTGCGTACTCCCGGTGTGTTCGGTAAAAAACTCAATCGCCTGATTTACAGTCATCTCAAGCACATCATGGATATTAACCCCTCTATATCGCACCTCCAACACATCTTGCTGAAAACGCTTACCGTGACAATGATCACACTCCAACACCAAATCAGCCATAAATTGCATTTCAACCGTCACGGTTCCTTCACCCTTACACTCCTCGCATCTCCCGCCGGGAGTGTTAAAAGAAAAATGTGAAGCTTTGTAACCCATTTGTTTGGATAACTGTTGATCTGCAAAGAGATTGCGTATTTCATCATAAGCTTTGATGTATGTCACAGGGTTGGAACGCGTTGATCGTCCTATAGGATTTTGGTCAATCAGCTCAATACCTTTGATCAGATGCATAGAGCCCTTGATGTTGTCAAGCTGACCACTTTTATCTGCTACATTATCATAATATTTTTTCATTGCTTCATAAAAAACCGACTTCACCAAAGAGGATTTTCCGGATCCACTTACTCCTGTCACTACCGTCATCACATTTAGAGGAAACTTCACATTAATGCCCTTCAAGTTGTTTTCTCTGGCATCTAAAATTTCAATGTAATTATTCCACTTGCGGCGATGTAAGGGAGTCGGGATGGTTTCTAAGCCCAGGAGATATTTGATGGTATAGCCCCCTAAGTCCCCCTTGGGGGATTTAGGGGGCTTCCCCTCATACACAATCTCTCCCCCCTTCCTTCCTGCCTCCGGCCCCATATCAATCAGATGATCCGCAGCACGCATAATTTCTTCATCATGCTCCACCACAACGACCGTATTACCTATATCTCTCAAACGCAGTAAAACCTCTATCAGTTGACGCGTATCACGCGGATGCAACCCGATACTCGGTTCATCCAAAATATATAAGGAACCGACCAGACTGCTTCCCAAAGAAGTAACCAAATTGATGCGCTGGCTTTCTCCGCCGGAGAGGCTGTTCGACAGACGATTCAAATTCAAATAGCCCAAGCCGACATCCAATAAAAACTGCAAACGATTGTTGATTTCAACCAAAAGTCTTTCTGCAACTGCTGCATCGTGTTTATCTAACTGAATATTGTCAAAAAAATCTTTCAGCTTAACAATCGACATCAGCACCAACTCATTGATTGTTTTGCCGGAAACACGAATGTATGAAGCTTCTTTTTTCAAGCGACTACCCCTGCATTCGGGGCAAATGGTTCTGCCCCTGTAGCGGGCAAGCATCACCCGGTATTGAATTTTATACTGATTGGCTTTCAGCATATCAAAGAAAGCGTTAATGCCGTAAAAATACTGATTACCATTCCATAATACTTGTTTTTGTTCGTCTGTCAATTCATGATAAGGTTTATGGACAGGGAAATTAAACTTAGGAGCAGCACGCAAAAATTCTTTCTTCCATTCCCCCATCACTTCTCCACGCCAGCAAAAAATCGCATCTTCATACACAGAAAGTGATTTGTTGGGTATCACCAAATCTTCATCAATGCCGATAATTTTGCCGAAGCCTTCGCAAACGGGACAAGCCCCTATGGGCGAATTGAAGCTGAAAGTGTGCACAGTCGGCACTTCGAACCCGATACCATCGGCTTCAAAACTTTTGGAGAAATGTAAGATCTTTGTTTCATCAGCTAAAAAAACTTTTAGCACACAAGCACCTTTCCCCTCGGCAAATGCAGTCTCCACTGAATCTGTCAGTCGGCTGATACCCTCCTGCGCCATATCGACAGTCAACCGGTCAATGATCAAATATATCTTTTCGCCCGTGATTGTTTCCTGAGCAAGTAATTCCTGAATGGTAAAGGTGTCTCCATTGATTTGCATCCTGCTGAAACCCTTTTTCAGCAAAACATCCAATGCCTCACGCAACGACTGCTTCCCTGCATCTACTTCGGTCAGGATCATTAAACGTGTACCTTCAGGAAACTGCATGGCAGCCTCTACAACGTCTTGTACTTCATGCTTTTTTACCAAATTACCTGAAACAGGAGAATATGTTTTACCGATTCTGGCAAATAAAAGTTTGATGTATTCGTAAATTTCGGTAGAAGTCCCGACCGTAGAGCGCGAATTACGTGTATTTACCTTTTGGTCAATAGCAATAGCAGGAGGAATGCCTTTGATATAATCAACTTCCGGCTTGCTCATGCGTCCCAGGAACTGGCGGGCGTAGGCGGACAGACTCTCCACATAACGTCGCTGCCCTTCAGCATAAAGCGTGTCAAACACCAGGGATGTCTTACCGGAACCTGACAAGCCCGTAACTACCACCAATTTGTCGCGCGGTATTTTTACGTCTATATTCTTGAGATTATGAACACGAGCGCCTTTAACAATAATATGGTCTGAATTATTTTCAACAGACATAAGCAGATTTCAATTTTGACCAACCCGTAAGGATAAATGAATAATTATTCTATTCAATCTTTTTCGCCCAAACTGAACGACCCTGGCTATCCAAACCGGTAGCCAACCACGTAAAACGTTCGTTTTCCCAATCTTGTCCGGCATGTACATGAAGTCGCATGGCGCGATTTTCAAAATCAACCAATTGAATCAAATTTTCAGCAATATACCACCATCTACCCGATTGATGTGGAGTAGTGAAAGTCTGGTCAGCGTGTAAATTAAGCCTTACTGATTCACATCTTTCATTTTTTCTAAGCTGATTTTCTCCCCACAACACTTGACCTGCCTCCAAATCGCGGGTGTCCATGCTTTCGGACAAGTTGATCCATTCCCACACTCCGGCAACATCTTCCTTAGTGAACAACACATCCGAAACGCCAGCATATCTTTCCGGCGATACAACCGGCCATCCGTCTTCTGTCCAGAAAATTTTTCTGACATGTAAAACCATCATATGGTTATCAGGAGACAAGCGTGCCTGGTGTGCCATGTAAAAATCACCTGTTGCATCGCTGAACACAGCACAATGCCCTGTGCCAGCCCAGCCGGGGTGATTTTCAAAACGATAGGGATATGTTAACAATGGAAGGTTATCTGTTTCTTCTCTGAAATCATTTCCGAAATAGTCGGTAAAAGGACCTTCCGGAGAATCTGACCTACCCACCCGAACATTGTATGTGGTCATCAGCGGGTCATAGGATACAAAAAGGAAGTATTTCTTTAATTTAGGATTGTAGATAATTTCAGGTGCTTCGTTGTTATTTTTCCTGCCTTCGTATCGTCTGGCTGTCAAGTGTCCCTGATCACCCTCGCGAAGAGTCAGGCCCGTTTCGGGATTCAATTGCACACAATAAAGTCCTCCAAAATAAGAACCGTAATGCATCCACTGTTTTCCTGTTGATGCATCGGTTACAATACTCGGATCGATGGCGTTCATTTTATCCCCTTTTTTAGTTTTTACCACACATCCCTTTAAGGTCCAAGGACCTAAAGGTGAATCAGATTCAGCCAATCCGATGTAAGAAGTTTGTAAACCAAAAGCAGATACGGAATAATACAAGCGGTATATCCCTTTGTACTCAAATATATAAGGTGCCCAAATATTGGTTGCACCCCTTCCTCCACTGTGTTCCAACACCCATTCCCTGGCTTCCTGTGGAATGCTGTCAAAGGCCCAACCTTTAAATTCCCAATTTACTAAGTCTTTGGATGTCCTCACTTGAATATTCCCAAAAGGAAGTCGGTCATTTTGAATAACCCTTCTTCTTTCTCTGAAAATGGCATCTGTAGAATACATATAGTAAGTATCATCAAAAAGTTTACAAGACGGGTCATGTACATTATAGGGACCCCATTTTAAATAGTTATGCATATCTGAAACCCCGGTATAATCATCCATCCATGGATTGGGCAATGCAGAATACATAGCAGGATTATCAGACACGACACACACAACACGCCATGTTATGCAAAAGGCAATAATTAATAATTTTCTCATTTTAAAATATTTATTTATTGATGCGAAGATAATAAATTTAGATAATTCCTCTGCAAAGGACTTTCTCAAAACAAATATTCAACTAAAAAATAACAAGGCGTCTTGGAAATGTCCAAACAGCAACAAACAAAAGCAAGTCGTCCGAAAATTCCAGACGACTTGCTCGCTAACACATTTTTTTTTTAAAAAATATCTTTATTCTTATAAAATAGGATATTGTTTCAATATTGATTACAGTTGCGGACCGGAAGCTTTCAAGGCAATAGCAGCGTCATTCACACAATACTGTTCAAAGTTCTCAATATATTTTGCAGCTAATTTCTTAGCTTTCCTTTCCCAATCAGCAACTGAAGGATAAGTATCACGCGGGTCAAGAATACCTTCAGATACATTCTTCAACGCTTTAGGAGCATACAAGTTCAGAATCGGTACGTGAAAAGTTTCAGCTTTCTCAATTGAGCCGTCTAAAATGGCATCAATGATAGCACGCGTATCTTTCAAAGAAATACGCTTGCCTGTACCATTCCAACCTGTGTTCACCAAATAAGCTTTTGCATCATGTTCCTTCATTTTCTTAGCTAAGTCAGATGCATATTTGGTGGGGTGCAAAGTCAGAAAAGCTTCTCCGAAAGCAGGTGAGAATGACATTTGCGGTTCTGTGATTCCACGTTCGGTACCTGCTAATTTTGACGTATAACCACACAAGAAGTGATATTGAGCTGATTGCTCATCTAAGATAGACACCGGAGGCAATACGCCGTATGCATCAGCCGACAGGTAAATGATTTTCTTAGCATGACCTGCACGTGAAGGTAATACGATCTTATTAATGTGATAAATCGGATATGAAACACGTGTATTTTCAGTTTTTGAAGCTTCTTTTGTGTAATCGATGGAACCATCTGCGTTTACAGTAACGTTTTCCAACAGCGCATCGCGACGAATAGCTCTCCAAATGTCAGGCTCTTTATCCTTTTCCAAATCAATCACTTTGGCGTAGCAACCACCTTCAAAGTTGAAAATGCCATGGTCGTCCCATCCGTGCTCATCATCACCAATCAAATAACGTTTGGGGTCCGCAGATAAAGTAGTTTTACCGGTACCCGACAAACCAAAGAATACGGCAACATCACCTTCTGCACCAACGTTAGCCGAACAGTGCATGGAAGCAACGCCTTTCAAAGGAAGGAAGTAATTCATCAAAGCAAAAATACCTTTTTTCATCTCACCGCCATACCATGTTCCCCCAATAACCTGCATCCTGCGGGTCAAATCAAACAAAGTAAAGTTTTCAGAGTGAAGGCCCTGTTCTTTCCAGTTAGGATTAGTGATCTTTGAACCATTGATAGTCACCCAGTCAGGTTCACCATAGTTAGCCAACTCGTAGTGAGAAGGACGAATGAACATGTTGGTTACAAAGTGAGCCTGCCATGCCACCTCCATGATAAAACGAACTTTCATGCGGGTGTCTTCATTGGTACCGCAAAATGTATCAACTACATATATTTTTTTCGCACCGGAAAGCTGTTTGGTTACCAAGTCTTTACATGCATCAAATACTTCAGGGGTAGTCGGCTTGTTGATGGTGCCATCCCACCACAATGTATCTCTTGTCGTATCGTCTAAAACGATAAATTTATCCTTAGGTGAACGCCCGGTAAAAACACCGGTATCAACTGCTACAGCACCTGTATCAGTCAAAACTCCTCTTTCAAAACCTTCGTTGCCCGGGTCTGTTTCATCCTGAAACAACTGTTCGTAAGTAGGATTGTGTACAATTTCAAAGTTTCCTGAAATCCCGTACTTGCTTAAATCCAAATTTGTCATTTGCTAATAAATAAAATGGTTATGTATTATTTTTTGTCTCAAAAAAAACCAACTCTCAAAATTGCGGACAAAAGTACAACAAATTTATGGAGCTACAAAAAACAATTAGAGAAATATTTCTCTAATTAAACAAAAAAAGTATTTCTAAACATATAGATACAAACTATCCCGATGAAAAATTGTATTTTTGTGCGCGGTGTCTCATAAGGTCCGAGGTCCGAGGTCCGGAGTTGCAGGACGCAAACCGACCTTGACCGATGAGCCGAAAAATAAGTGAGATTGAAGTAAATAATCGTTCATGTTTGAGCTGCAGTCTCAAAAGAAAATATTCAATCAAAAACCCGCAAGGTGTCTTAGAAGTGTCTAAATGCAAGGCACTGAGATTGAGGGCGAAGGAGCATACTTGAAGTATGTGACTGAGCCCGAATATCGAAAGTAACGCAGTAGTTGGGCGCTTATGAGACACCGCTGAGTTTGGACGATTTAGCTGTTCGATCGCTAATTTTTCGAGCGAAGCGGGCACAGTCTTGATTTTTTTTTGCTTCGTTTTTTTGTATCAAGACAAAAAAATGAAGGAAGAACGAATAATGCTTTAAAAGTTGAATTTAACGTTAAATGCCCACTATTTTCAGTTGAATACTTATTTTGAGACATATACTTTAGTTATCGTTTCAATTATCAGAATATGAAGATAAAAATTGTCAACCGCTCCAGGCACGCTTTACCTGAATACGCTACCTTGCACGCAGCAGGGATGGATTTACGGGCTGATATAGCTGAAAGAATTGTGCTAAAGCCCTTGGAAAGAAAGCTGATCCCGACTGGTTTATTCATTGAGTTGCCGATTGGATACGAAGCGCAGGTCAGACCAAGAAGTGGTTTGGCACTCAAAAAAGGCGTTACTGTTTTGAATACACCGGGAACCATTGATGCCGATTACCGGGGCGAAATAGGGGTTATTCTCATCAATTTATCCTCAGAAGATTTTGTTGTCGAGGATGGTGAACGCATTGCGCAAATGGTAGTCTCCGCCCACGAACAAGCAGAATGGGAAGAAGTAAAAACATTGTCTCACTCCGATCGCGGTGAAGGAGGATTTGGTCACACAGGCGTATGAAACAGTGGAGGATCTTGACATATCTCCTTTTTTTAGTGTTGCTTTCATGTCAGACTACCAAACACATCGAAAGTAACGGTCATGTCAGAAAACAAGTGCTGACGGAAGAAGAACAGCGTGTTTTTGATTATCATTTTTATGAAGGCATCCGGCTCAAAGAAGAAGGGAAATACAAAGATGCTTACGAATCATTTCTTTCCTGCAAGTCCATCGACTCCCTGGATACCGGCTTGATAGCAGAAATTGCCATTATGAAACTTGCCTTGGGCAACTTAGATGAAGCCATCATCGGAATGCAGCAAGCTGTAAAGCAGGAACCGAATAATTGGTGGTATAATACCAATTTACTCAACATGTATGTTCAAAGTGAAAAATACGATGAAGCAATAGCTATTGGTGAATCTCTGTTAAAAAAATATCCGGAAAAAGAATATGCATACAATGTGTTGATCCTTCTTTACAAAGAAACCGATCAGCTGTCGAAAGCCATTGTTTTGTACGACAAGTTAGAACAAATTATCGGCATCAGCGAAAGAACGGTGTTCGAGAAGATAGGCATTTACCTGTCGGATCAGAATTTCAAAAAGGCACAGGTAGAAATAGATAAAATAATTCAAAAATTTCCTTTAGAGAATAAGTACAAAATTCTGAAAGCCGATTTGTTGATGCAGCAAGGGAGTTTATTGGATGCTTATGAATTATATCAGCAAATTCTGAAAGATGAGCCCCGGAACCCTTATGTATATGTTTCACTTTCTGAGTATTACAAAGCGATCAACAATCCTGATGAGTCTTTGAAATATATTGTCATGGCACTGAAAAGTGGTCAGCTCGACATGAACAGCAAGTTGGATATCTTAAGCCAACATATTGAACATATCTTACGGGCTGAAGGCGAAATTGAGGAAACCGAGAACCTGTTCAAATTACTCGTTGAATATTATCCCTTAGAAGAAGCTGTACACGGTTATTACGCTGCTTTCCTCCAACATATGAAAAGAGACGAAGAGGCTGTGGTGGTGTATGAATCCATGCTGAATATTAATCCCTCAAATAAGCAAACCTGGCTGAATATCATACAAATATATTTTTTCGAACAAAATTATCCGGCTTTGCTTCATACTGCCAACCGGGCATTGGAAGTCACGGGAGACGAACTCTTGTTTCATTTATATAAGGGCTTGACCCTGGAGCTAATGGAAGAATATGAGCAAGCATTAGAAACCTATTTAGTTGCCACATCACTGTTTAAACCAACAGATAAAGCAGCTTTGAAAAGCGATATTTTCACGCATTTAGGCGATGTTTGCATGAAACTGAACAAGGCGGAAGAAGCTTTTAAGGCTTATGAAGAAGCTATTCAGATGAATGCAGGTAATTTGGTTGCACTTAATAATTATGCCTACTCTTTATCCACAGAAAAAGGAGATTTACAAAAAGCCGAAAGAATGAGCGCCAAAACGGTCGAAAGAGAGCCTCGTAACAGTACTTATTTAGACACTTACGCCTGGATATTTTATCAACAAGGAAATTATTCTTTGGCCAAGTTTTATATTGAAAGGGCGATTGATAATTTGAAAGACACTCAAGATCAGGGTGTAATATTAGATCATTACGGCGACATACTTTGGATGTCTAAAGAAAATGACGAAAAAGCTCTGGAGGTTTGGAAAAAAGCTTTTGATTCGGGATATCAAACAGATGCGTTGAAAGCAAAAATTGAAAATAAGGGATGGGAAAGGGAATAAGTTTTAACAAAACCGAAGAACAATAAATTTAAGATGCATACGAGGACTTTAAAAATATTGCTTGCTGTTGGACTGCTAATTACCTTTGTTGGATGTAAAGTAAAGGAAAAAGTAAAAATTGACGATTTGCGCACACATGAAGAAGTGCTATTGCAAGAAGTTTTACGGGCAGAGCCTGCATTCGGGAATATTCATTTTATGCGCATGAATATAGGAGTGAATTTGAATGGGAAAAGCAAATACAACAGTGCAGCAAATTGTAAAATCATCACTGATTCCGTGATACATATTTCTGTCAGACCTTTCTTCGGCATTGAGATGTTTATTGTACAACTGACACCGGCGGGGATGGTACTTGTTGACAAAACTAAAAACCTGTATTATCAATCTGATTATTTAATTTTTGAAGACTTATTCAACATGCAGTTGAATTACAAAACTTTTGAGTCTTTACTTACAAACAAACTCTTTACAGTTCAGGTGAAAAATCAGGAAAAATCACTCAAACCCATACCTTCCAATAGGGGAAATGAGCGAATATTGACGTATAAAAATGTATCTTTGACCCAATATTTTCTGTTGAACGAAAATAATCGGATCAGGGAAATTGAAATTAAATCCAATGAAGGGACCGGGCAATTCAGAACTTATTATACTGATTTTACGGCTACCGGAAAATGGATCTTCCCATCAAATATACGTCTTCAACTGAATAATGGATCTGAAAAATTTGACTTTAATATATCTATTAGCCAAATGGAAGTTGATGGTGAAATTAACATTCCCTTTTTGAATACTCATTTGTACAGGCAAGCAGATATCAAATCGCTTTTAGAATAAATATCTCCGGCAAATGCGAAAGGTTTTGACTATATTATTCACTTTGTTGTTGATGGCTGTCGCTGTTTCTGCACAAACCATTAAAGAACTTGAGGAACAGCGCAAAAACGCGCTGAAACGCCTCGAGACAACAAGTAAAGTACTCAGCGAAACAAAAAAAACGCAGCAAACTTCATTGAACAAACTGAATATCATCAACAAAAGTATCAGTCAACGTAAAAACCTCATCAACACCATCAACAAAGAAATCAATGCTTTAGCGAGAGAGATTGCGAAGCTGAATGCGGAAACCAAAAAACTGGAACGGGAACTTAAAATATATAAAGAAGATTATGCCCACATGGTAAGGGAGGCGTACATCAACAGAGGGGTGTATTCGAAGATGTTGTTTTTACTTTCGGCTGAATCCTTTGACCAATCGTACAGGCGACTGCGTTACATGCAGGAGTTTACTGCCTACAGGAAACGGCAAATTGAAAAAATTGAAGAGACCCAGAAAGAGATTGCAAAAAAAACAGAACAGCTGACACAGCATCAGCAGACGCAAGAAGCTGTAAAAAAGCAAAAGAATACAGAACAGCAAAAGCTATTGGTCGATAAAAAGAAAGAAAATACAGCTTATGCGGATCTTAAGCGGAAGGAAAAAACGCTCCAGGCTGATTTGAAAAAGCAACAAAAAATAGCCGACGACCTGAATAAAAAAATTGAAGCTTTAATTGCTGAAGAGGTCAGTAAGGCGGAAAAAAAACGTAAAAAAACAGGTGAAGCTTCCCCTGATGATACACCGGATACAGGAATTTATGCCCTAACCAAAGAGGAGCAGTTGATCTCGGGAAACTTTGCAGCCAATGCCGGCAGATTGCCATGGCCTGTTGAAAGAGGCTTCATCAGCGGCAAATTTGGCATTCAGCCTCATCCTACTTTAAAGTATGTAACAACCAACAATAAGGGTATTTATATACAGACGACTGCCAAGACTAATGCCCGGGCGGTATTTGAAGGAATAGTAACACAACGTTTTTCAGTTCCCGGAAGTAATAATGGCGTTATTATTCAGCATGGACAATACCGAACGGTATATGCAAATCTTACGACAATCTACGTTCGCGTTGGTGAAAAAGTTTCTGCCAAACAAAGGATAGGACAGATTTATACGGATGCAGAGAATGATAATAAAACGGAATTATTTTTTCAAATTTGGAAAGAAAGGGCTATATTGAACCCTGAGTCATGGATTGCGAAGTAGGATGTTGTTTTCGGGTTCCGTGGTGCGGGTTCCGAGACATTGAATATTTGTTTTGAGACAACCCCAAGGGAAACAAAAAGATGAATGGTAACAACAATAAAATATATAAACGACTTTTATGAATTAAGGCTTGGGTGTTGAAAAGTAAATGGTAGTAAAAATCAAAAAACAAGAAAATTTTTAGATATAACAATGAGTGAAACAAACGGAGTGAAACAGGTTGAATATACCGACAAAAATATTATAACCTTAGAGGATTTAGAACATGTGCGCCGAAGACCGGGGATGTATATCGGAAAGTTGGGTGACGGTTCGCATGTGGATGACGGAATTTACGTTTTACTGAAGGAAGTGTTGGATAATTCCGTGGATGAGTTTCGCATGGGTGAAGGCAAACAAATCAATGTCACCTTACGCGAAAACCATGTCGAAGTAAGGGATTTCGGACGAGGTATTCCATTGGGAAAAATGATAGATGCCATGTCTGTCATGAACACAGGGGGAAAATATGATTCCAAAGCATTTAAAAAATCAGTTGGATTGAATGGTGTGGGTTCCAAAGCTGTGAATGCCTTATCTGAAAAATTTATCGTACAAAGCTTTCGGGAAGGACAATCACGCCGAGCAGAATTTAAACAAGGAAAAATCGTATCAGATTCCGGAATAATAAAAGACACAGAATCACAAAGGGGAACTTATGTGTATTTTGAGCCGGATGATACCATGTTCGAAAAATTCAAATACAATGAGGAATTTGTCAATACGATGCTTAGAAACTATGCTTATCTTAATACCGGATTGACATTTAACTTCAACGACACCAGGATAAGCTCCAAAAATGGCTTACTGGACTTGCTCAATGAAAACATTACCTCAGAGATACTATATCCCATCATTCATCTGAAAGGGGAAGATATTGAAGTTGCCTTTACACATACCAATCAGTATGGGGAAGAATACTATTCTTTTGTAAACGGACAACACACAACACAAGGAGGTACGCATCAGAGTGCATTTCGTGAAGCAGTCGGCAGAACCATCAAAGAGTTTTTCAATAAAAACATGGAACTGAATGACATCCGCAACGGCATTGTTGCTGCGATATCCATCAGTGTAGAGGAGCCGGTATTTGAATCACAGACCAAGACCAAATTAGGTTCTCGCGATATGGCGAAGGACGGAGTTACTATTAACAAGCATATTTCCGATTTTTTGAAAAAAGAATTGGATAATTATCTGCACCGTAACCTGGAGATTTCCAACATTATACATCAGAAAATTCAAGAGTCGGAAAAGGAAAGAAAAGCGATTGCCGGGGTTACCAAGGTTGCCAGAGAAAGAGCAAAAAAAGCCAATCTGTACAACAAAAAGCTACGGGATTGTCGCATTCACTACAATGATAGCAAAGGGAACATTGAAGACACATGCATCTTCATTACTGAAGGTGATTCTGCCAGCGGCTCTATCACCAAGAGTCGGGATGTAAATACTCAGGCTGTCTTCAGTTTACGCGGTAAACCCCTGAATAGCTATGGCCTGACCAAAAAGGTGGTGTACGAAAATGAAGAATTTAATTTGCTGCAGGCAGCCCTCAACATCGAAGACGGCTTAGACGGTTTACGTTACAATAAAGTGATAGTGGCAACGGATGCCGATGTGGACGGAATGCATATCCGCTTGTTGTTGATCACTTTTTTCCTGCAATTCTTTCCGGACCTGATCAAAAAAGGTCATGTCTATATCTTACAAACACCTTTATTCCGGGTACGGAATAAAAAAGAAACGATTTATTGTTATTCGGAAGAAGAACGTTTACAAGCAATAGCTAAGTTGAGTCCTAATCCGGAAATTACACGTTTTAAGGGTTTGGGTGAAATTTCACCAGACGAATTTAAACACTTCATCGGGAAAGATATGCGATTAGATCAGGTGACACTTAAAAAAGAAGATGCCGTAGCCGATTTGCTGGAATTTTACATGGGGAAAAACACCTCTGAACGTCAGAATTTCATCATCGAAAATTTAGTGGTTGAGGAAGATGTTGAATGATGAGTACTTTATGCGTCAGGCACTATTGGAGGCTCAAAAAGCTTTCGACAGAGATGAAGTTCCGGTGGGTACTGTGATTGTTTGTAATGAGAGGATCATTGCACGCGGGCACAATCTGACCGAAACTTTGAACGATGTAACGGCACATGCTGAAATGCAGGCTATCACTGCCGCAGCTGACTTTTTAGGTGGCAAATACCTGACCGACTGCACCATTTATGTCACCGTAGAACCTTGTGTGATGTGTGCCGGTGCATTAGGCTGGGCGCAAATCAGTCGGATAGTATATGGAGCAAATGATATAAAAAGAGGCTTTTTACGTTTTGCACCTCAGGCTGTCCACCCCAAGACTGTCGTAACAGCCAACGTATTGGAAGAAGAATGCGCTACATTGATGAAAGAGTTTTTTCAGAAAAAAAGATAAAAGAAACACAATACCATGCTCAAAATCTATCGTGCTTCTGCCGGATCAGGAAAAACATTCAGGCTTACACAGGACTATATACATCTACTTTTCAATGCTAAATACACCCATGCCCACCGACATATCCTGGCTGTGACCTTTACGAATAAGGCTACGGAAGAGATGAAGTCGCGCATATTAGAAGAGTTGCATCTCCTGGCTTCCGGACAAGAATCAAACTACCGGGAAGGATTGATGAAAGCACATCAACTTACTGCCGAATCTGTCAATCAAAAAGCCAGGCATATACTCACCAATATCTTACATGATTATACTGCATTCTCCATCAGTACCATAGACCGGTTTTTTCAGCAAATCATTCGTTCTTTTGCACGTGAGATAGGGGTGTATGGAGGATATACCCTGGAACTGGATACAGATGGCATACTTGAACAAGCCGTGGATAATTTGTTTTTCGATTTATCTGAAAAAGAAAATGCACAACTCTTGAAATGGCTGGTTCAGTTTGCTGAAGAACGCATCGAAAATGCCGAAAGGTGGGATATGCGTAAAGATATCCTAAGTTTGGGATATGAAATTTTTAAAGAAAAATATCAGCATAAGGCTACCGAAACCAATGAAAAATTACACGACAAACAATTCCTGCAGGCATTTCAGGCCAATTTAGTCAAAAAAATAAAAACCTTTACCGAGACATCAGAGAAAATAGCAGAGGAGGCACTGGCGGTTATCCATCAACACGGATTGCAAACCGAGCAGTTCAGTGGAGCTTCCCGGTCTGCTATGAAAAAATTGGAAAGAATAAAAAATGGTGATTTCGGCCTGACCAAAACTTTTAGAGAAATGGCAGAGGATATCACAAAATGTTACACAAAAAAAACGGATACTTATGTCATTGCTACTATTGAAGATGCTTATGATGGCGGTTTACAAGCCAAAATGCAGGAATTGATTGCATATGTAGATGCCGGGATTTTGTCGTATAATACGGCTGGTTTTATCCTTAAGCATCTGAATACCCTGGGAATATTGTCCGACTTGACCATACAAATCAGAAAGCTGACTGTTGACCAAAAATTGATGCTGATATCTGATTCCAACCTTTTGTTAAACCAGATTATAGATCATAGCGACGCACCCTTTATTTATGAGAAAAGCGGATTACTTTTCCACCATTTCATGATAGATGAGTTTCAGGATACTTCTGTTTTACAGTGGGAAAATTTTCTGCCGCTTTTGAAGAACAGTCTGTCAATGGATCACTACAACCTGGTGGTGGGAGATGTCAAGCAAAGTATTTATCGCTGGCGCAATTCGGATTGGAATCTGCTGGGAAGTCAGGTATATGAGGATTTCAAGCATGAAAATTTACAAGAAGAAAATTTGGATACCAACTGGCGTAGTGACAAGAACATCATCTTTTTCAACAACGCCTTGTTCCCTGAAGCAGCAGAATGGCTGCAACAAAAACTGAATGAGAACCTTGACCCCGTTCTTTCTTCGCTTCCGCAATTGACCGGTTTGCAAAGTAAAATTACAGATGCCTATCAACAAACCGAACAAAATTTTTGTAAAAATGCCGGTGAAGGTCATGTGAGATTTCAATTTATAGAAAGAACTGACTCAGAAGGAGAATCCTGGAAAGAGCAAAGTTTAAATTTACTACCCGGCTTGCTTGAAGATTTTCAGTCGAGAGGCTACAAGCCTGCTAAAGTTACTATTTTGGTCAGGACAAATGAGGAAGCTTCAATGATTATCCGAAAACTGCTGCATCATAAAACAACGGAAGAAGCCAAACCTGGTTTTAGTTACGACATCATGGGGTCGGAAGGGCTGACCTTAGAATCGGCTGCATCTGTTAGGTTTTTATTGAGTCTGTTGCGACTTTTCATTCATCATGAGGATGTTGTACAAAAAATGATCATGCAGTTTGAGTATGCAAAAGGTAAATTTGGACGATCTGCCTCTGAAGCTGTGCGAGAAACTGTTGCCAATCGTGTAGACTCAGGTAACACAAATTGCGAGACCATCATTTCTTCTATGTTTACTCAAGAAGAGAATGAACAATTGAGATCATATAAACATTATACTTTGTTTGAGATGGTTGAAAATATCATTGCGTTGTTTGATTTGGCTTCGTGGAATGACAAAGAAGTTATTTTCTTACAAGCCTTTCAGGATGCAGTGTATCGGTTTTCAACAGGCAAAACATCCGATTTAAATGCTTTTCTGCAATGGTGGGATCAATTTGGTCACAAACAGAGCATAACAACACCGGAGAAAGAAAATGCCTTCCGCATCATGACCATACACAAGGCTAAAGGTTTGTCATTTGATGCGGTGGTGATGCCTTTTTGCGACTGGACATTAGACTCGCGCATGCGCAACATCCTGTGGTGCGAAACCCAGATTCCACCTTTCAACGCATTACCTCTGATGCCGGTAGAATACAAGAAGGCACTGGGTGAATCATTGTTTGCAGCCGACTATTATGAAGAAATGATGCTTACCTTTATGGATAACCTGAATCTTGCTTATGTTGCTTTCACCCGTCCGAAGCACGAACTGATGGCAATTTGTCCGCTTCCCAAAGAAAAAAAAGATGGCAGCGTAACCGTTGATAGCATTTCAAGTTTGATCCATCAATGTATGACAACGAGCAACAAGAGAATCCTGACTTCTAATTTTGACAAAAATATTTGTCAAATAGGACAACCTGTGAATAGAGAACAATCTGCCAGACATCCCCAAGAATTTGCATCGGTATCTAAAACCTATCCCGTTTGCAGTATTTCCGGTCGCCTGAAACTCAAGCACAGCATCAGTATGTTGAACCGCGAGGAAATTGACATCACTGAAAGTCCGTTGGATTATGGTAATCTGATGCATGAGATATTCTACAACATACAAACACCGGACGACCACCACGCCCTTATAGAAGAGTTTATACGGTCAGGAAGAATTACCGGCACAGAAGCCATCCAAATAGCTAAGGATGTTGAAGAGTTTTGGCAATTACCCGAAACCAAAGCATGGTTTAAACCCGGTGTTCAGGTATTGAATGAAACCACCATCCTTACTCCCGAAGGCCAGCATTATCGTCCCGACCGCATCATCTTAGAAGACAATCAAGCCACCGTTATAGATTATAAATTCGGCGAGAAAGAGCTTCCATCCCACACCAAACAAGTGCAAAATTATGCGCGGTTGCTGCATGAGATGGGCTACCAAACCCAAGCTTACTTATGTTATGTAAAGCTTAAAAAGGTACAGGTTGTTGCGTGACGCCGCCCTCTGACTTATACCCCACCCATTTTCTCAAACCACATATTTTTGTATTTTTGTAGCTCGTAAAAACTACAAATTATAAATTATTTTATGTCACGATACATAATCATCCTATTCATGTCTGCTGCTATTCTTTCTACTTCCTGCAACCATCAATCTGACAAACAAGTTATTGGCAAACAAAACCCACAAATTGAAAACGGGATCTTATCACCGGAAACACTCTGGGCTTTCGGCAGGGTCGGCGGTTTTAGCCTTTCACCTGATAATGACAAAATTGCCTATACGGTCTCTTACTACAGTATCGCAGAAAATAAGGGTAATACGGATATTTTTACCATGAGTGCTGACGGATCCAATCAATGTCAATTAACTCAAACTACCGCCCATGAAGGCTCTGTACATTGGATGAAGGATGGCAAAAGCCTTGCTTATATTTCAGATAAAAGTGGTAGTCCACAACTGTGGATAATGGATGCAAAAGGTAAAAACCGCCATCAGATCACGAACAGAGAAGGAGGCATAAAAGGCTTTTTATTCTCACCGAACGAGCGGAAGGTCATTCTGATAGCCGACGTAAAAATAAAAGCTGCCATCAAAGATATACATCCCGACTTACCCCAAGCTTCCGGCAGATTGATCGATAACTTGATGTACAAACATTGGGATGAATGGGTAGAAACTGCTCCCCACCCTTTTGTAGCTGATTTTGACGGGCAGAATATATCCAATGAAGTCGACATATTAGAGGGAGAACCCTATGAATGTCCTTCCAAGCCATTCGGTGGCATAAAGGAATTGGCCTGGAGTCCTGATGACAATACCATTGCTTACTCCTGTCGCAAGAAAACCGGAAAAGATTATGCGATTTCTACCAATACGGACATCTATTTTTACGATTTGCACAGTGGCAAATCCACCAACATGACCGAAGGTATGATGGGTTATGATATGAATCCCGTGTTTTCTCCGGACGGAAAGTATCTGGCATGGACAAGCATGGAGCGGGATGGCTATGAATCAGATAAACAACGTCTGTTTATCCTGAACATAGAAACCGGAGAAAAGCGTGATTTAACCGCGGGCTTCGACCAAAGTGCCGAGTCTTTGTCATGGTCGGCAGACAGCAAAAGCATTTACTTTGTAAGCGTATGGCATGCCGTTACTCAAATCTATAGAGCTGATATCGAAACAAGTCAAATTGTAAAAATCACAGAAGGTGTACATGATTACCAATCGGTTCAATATGCCGGCGATCAATTGATCGGCGTTAAATGCTCCATGAGCAAACCACATGAGATATATGCCATTAACCCTACAACCGGCGAAGAAACGGAACTGTCTCACGAAAACAAATCCATCCTGGAACAATTGGAAATGGGCAAGATTGAGGAACAATGGGTGACGACTACCGACCAACAGCAAATGCACATGTGGGTGGTATATCCGCCTCATTTCGACCCCGAAAAGAAATACCCAACCATCCTGTATTGCCAGGGTGGACCGCAATCTCCTGTCAGTCAGTTTTGGTCGTATCGCTGGAATTTGCAACTAATGGCAGCCAACGGTTATATCATCGTAGCACCCAATCGCAGGGGGTTATATGGCTTTGGACAAGAGTGGTTGGAGCAAATCAGCGGCGACTACGGCGGACAAAACATGAAAGACTACCTGACTGCCATCGACTATATGGCTGAAAAGCCCTATGTGGATAAAGACAGATTGGGTTGTGTAGGTGCAAGTTATGGCGGATTTTCAGTGTTTTGGTTAGCCGGTCATCATGAAAAACGTTTCAAAGCATTTATTGCTCACGCAGGTATTTTTAATCTGGAACAGCAATATTTAGAAACGGAAGAAATGTGGTTTGCCAATTGGGATATGGGAGGAGCATATTGGGAAAAAGACAATGCAATAGCGCAACGTACCTATGCTGCATCACCACATCGTACGGTAGATAAATGGGACACGCCGATTTTAATTATTCACGGAGAAAAAGATTATCGCATTTTAGCATCGCAAGGTATGGCTGCTTTCAATGCAGCCGTACTGAACAATGTGCCGGCACAATTATTAATTTATTCGGACGAGAATCATTGGATCACTAAACCGCAGAATTCAATTTTGTGGCAAAGAACATTTTTCAGTTGGTTAGACAAATGGCTGAAATAATGACTTTATGCATAAAATCATGTAAATTTGTAACTGCTTGCAACTTTTTTAACCCTTTAATCATCATTAGCATACATGTCTGAAAAACGCTTCGACGAAGAACTGAAAATCGTAGATGCAGCAAAGAAAGGAGACGCGAAAGCTCAAAAGTTAATCTATGAGCGTTACGCGCCTGTCATGATGAGTGTATGCTGGAGATATGTCGGAGACAAAGAAACTGCAAAAGATATGTTGCAAGACGGTTTCATCAAGCTATTTTTAAAATTAGACATGTATGCCGGAACCGGAGCCTTTGCAGGGTGGGTAAGAAGAGTATTCGTTACCACCTGCTTGGAATATCTGAGGCAAAAGAGCGCTTTGAAATTGAGTAATCCTATTGACGATGTGGGATATAATATTCCTCAGCCGGAAGTTTCAGTAATCGAAAAAATGTCTGCCGATGAGTTGATGGATTTGATTGCAGATATGCCGGAAAATTTCCGCACGGTTTTCAACCTGTATGTCATCGAAGGTTACACACATGCTGAAATAGCAGAGCTCATTGGGATAACGGAGGTAAATTCAAGAACTCTCTTTCTAAGGGCGCGAAAATATTTACAGAATGCTATAGAACTTATACAAGAAAATGAAAAAAGAAACTCACAATCAGGCACCTGATCCTTTCCTCAAACAGATCAAAGACAAGCTGGAACATCATTCCATGCCTGTGGATGAGCATCTGTGGAAAAGTATCGAGAAGCGTATTCAGCCACCCAAGCCACTGATACCGGCATGGTTATATGTTTCTGTGGCTGTTGCTGCCGGATTGGCGCTGTTGATCTCGGTTGGAAATTTCTTTTATTCCCATATAAATGAGGCAAAACCAATTGATAAAACGGAACAACTAT
The DNA here is from genome assembly GCA_012519425.1 of Bacteroidales bacterium. Taxonomy (GTDB): domain Bacteria; phylum Bacteroidota; class Bacteroidia; order Bacteroidales; family Paludibacteraceae; genus Paludibacter. The sequence goes on from JAAYQF010000009.1 coordinate 28,462, forward strand.
ATGTAGAAACAGAACAAGCCAACGAAATAACCGATCCAACTGTCCAAGTTGAAATCGAATCATCTGAACAAACTGCTGTTATTTCGGATGAAAAGCCGGCAAAAACACACAGCACTACAATCCAAACTCAAGAAGAAAAGTTTTATGTGGATAATACTCAAAATATTGACACCAAAGAAGAAACTGTTTCAATAGTACAACCTGAACCGGAAATTCTTACAACAGAAGCCACTACGGAAATCGTTTCAGAGGAAACCGCGGAACAAGCTGTCGCGATAAAGACTGTGAAAGAGCCTGTCAAACAGGATAAAACCACCAAATTGAAGACACTTCCTACACAAACACATCCTGATTGGACTAAATCCATACATAAAAAGAAAAAAAGAAATTTAATGATTGCGGCATCATTTGGTTCCGGTATCGGCAGCTCATCCGCCACCATCACGCCTAGATCACGTGCCTACAGATCTCAGGGATTGGTTGATGTGCCAACTACGGTAGGCAGAGTACTTACACCCAATGATTTCAGAAACAAAGAATACCTGCCACCCTTGTCTACTGAATTAAATGTCAGAGTACCCGTGAGCAACATTTTTGCTTTGGAAAGTGGTGTGGTGTATAACTATTTACAAACACGCTTAAGTGGAAGTCCGGCGGGTGAAGCCAACAAGGCAGCTATTGATCTGCATTACCTTGGAATACCGGCAAACTTCGTAACTTCCCTGCTGCAAACCAATCATTGGGAAATATACATATCTGCCGGAGGCATGATAGAAAAAGGACTGAGAACAGATTTCAGACAATACCAGCAAGTAGAAGATGCCCGGGTCAAGAGTGTGGCAAGCACAGAGATCAACGGTTTGCAATGGTCGCTCAATAGTACTGTTGGTGTTAGTTATTCCATACACAAGCATATTTCCTTGTTTTTTGACCCTAAAGTGGCATACTATTTCGAAAACGAGCAACCTTACAGCATTCGAAAAGAATTACCTGTTTTGGTCAGCTTGAATACAGGACTGAGAATGTCTCTATAAAAAGCTCTACCATAAAAGATGAATTCCCTGCAATAGTTAAAAGAAATAATGATAATTCTTAAATAAGATAGTCTGACAACCCGGCCTATCTTATTTTTTTATACATTTGCAGCCGAGTGATTAATTCTGTGACAATGAAGCGCATTCAAATCATCAATGGTCCCAATCTGAATTTGTTGGGCAAAAGAGAACCGTCTCTGTATGGCAATCAACCTTTTGAAGTCTATTTTGATGAGCTGAAAACTAAATATCCTCAGATTGATTTGTTTTATTTTCAATCAAACATAGAAGGAGAAATTGTCAACAAATTACATGAGGTAGGGTTTGATTTCGATGGGATCATTATCAACGCAGGAGCTTATACCCACACCTCAATTGCTATTGCTGACGCTATCCGCGCAATAAAAACGCCGACAATCGAAGTCCATATTTCCAATGTATATCAACGAGAAGCCTATCGGCACTCTTCCTATCTTTCTGAAGTCTGCAAGGGATGTATTCTTGGATTTGGATTAGACTCATACCGGTTGGCTATCGAATCTTTTTTATAAAACATATATGACGAAAGCTACAAAAATTGTTGCCACCATCAGCGATAAACGCTGTGATGTGGACTTTATACGTGCCTTATTTGAAGAAGGCATGAATGTGGTTCGAATGAATTCCGCCCACCTTGAACGAGAAGGTTTCTTGAAAATCATCAACAGTGTGCGGGAAGTCAGTAAGCATATTGCATTATTGATTGACACCAAAGGACCGGAGGTCCGTACGACGGTTGCGGAAAACGACCACATTGAAATACGGACAGGTGATACCGTAAGAGTAAAAGGTGATCCCAACGGGGTATCTGTACAAGGAAAGATATATGTCAGCTATCCCCACTTCGTTCGTGATTTGCACATAGGGGATGATATTTTAATTGATGACGGAGAGATTGATTTAAAGGTCGAATCCAAAGCCGGAGGTTACGTAATTTGCAAGGCACGTAATGATGGAATATTGGGAAGTCGTAAAACCGTGAATGTACCGGGTGTGCGCATTAATTTGCCTTCATTATCTGATAAAGACAGGCGAAATATCCTTTTCGCCATTGAGCAGGACCTTGATTTTATTGCCCATTCATTTGTACGAAACAAGCAAGATGTCATTGATATTCAGCAAATATTAGATGAACACAACAGCCCGATTAAAATCATTGCCAAGATTGAAAATCAGGAAGGTGTTGACAATATTGACGAAATACTTGAACATGCGTATGGTGTGATGATTGCCCGCGGCGACTTGGGAATTGAAGTGGCACAGGAAAAAATTCCCGGCATTCAGCGTAAACTGATCCGCAAATGTGTGCGCGCCAGAAAACCGGTTATTGTTGCTACGCAGATGTTGCATTCAATGATTTACAATCCAAGACCGACTCGTGCCGAAGTAACTGATGTTGCCAACGCTATTTATTACCGTACTGATGCACTGATGCTCAGTGGTGAAACTGCCCAGGGGAAATATCCGGTTGAGGCTGTCAGGACTATGGCAAGCATTGCCAGAGAGTCAGAAAAAACCAAGTTGGTCGAAAATAACATTCCGATTCCCATCGACAAATACGATGTAACTTCCTTTTTAAGCAATGCAGCAGTAGAAGCCAGTTCTCAGCTCGAAACAAAAGCCATCATAACAGACACTTACAGCGGTCGCACTGCCCGGTACTTAGCGGCATACAGAGGTGCTGTACCGGTGGTGGCTATTTGCTATCACGAGCGCTCGACCCGTGAACTAGCCCTTTCCTATGGGGTCAACCCGTTCTACCAGGAGGGAACCGGCAATACACAACAATATTTTATCGAAGCCCTGCAACATATGTTGAAATGGGGCTGGATTCAGCGGGATAATCTTGTTTGCTACCTCAGCGGCAGTTTTGGAGAAGGTTTTGGAACGACTTTCTTAGAAGTGAACAATGTAAACAAGATACTTGAGTCGAGGGATAAATACTTGTTGCCAAATTTTGAATAACAATCACCTGCTACCCTCTACAAAAACAAGTCAGAAAAATTCAACATATTAAAAATAATCATAGCTTTAAGGTGCTGTCTCAAAAGTAAATATTTAACCAAAAACCCGCAAGGTGTCTTAGAAGTGTTCAAATGCAAGGCACTGAGATTGAGGGCGAAGGAGCATACTGAAGTATGTGACTGAGCCCGAATATCGAAAGTAACGCAGCAGTTGGGCACTTATGAGACACCGCCTGAAGTTTAAGCTTGAGCAATGAAACGATTAATAATTCTCACTACCATTCTTTCCGTAATTCTCCTTCCCTCCTTTGCTTTACAAACCATTAGAGGTCGTATTGTTGATGGAAGTTCGCAAGAACCACTTGATTTTGTTAATGTGGCTTTGATAAAAGATGCCGATGTAGTTCCGACAGCAGGAGTTGTATCCGATGAGAACGGAAGGTTTGAACTTCCCCGTATTCCCAATGGAAATTATCTGCTGCGCATCAGTTTTGTCGGTTACAACACAATTGAAATACCACTAAAAGTCGGTGACAAGGCTTTAGATATGGGTTTGATTAAGTTGATGGAAGATAGCAAATCTCTGTCGGAAATAGAGGTAGTAGGACAAGGAACGCAAATGCGTTTTGAGATTGACAAAAAAGTTTTTTCCGTAGATCAAAACATAGCTTCTGCCGGAGGCTCGGCAACAGAAATTCTACAAAATATACCTTCAGTGGATGTGGATAACGAAGGTAATATTTCTTTACGAAATAGTTCAAATGTAGAAGTTTGGATCAATGGGAAGCCATCCGGATTGACAGAAGAAAACAGGGCACAAATCTTACAGCAAATGCCTGCCGAAAGCCTCGAATCTGTTGAGATTATGACCAACCCATCAGCCAAATATAATCCTGAAGGAACATCCGGAATCATCAACCTGGTAATGAAAAAAGACAGAAAGGGGGGTTATTACGGTAGCGTTTCATTAGGCACGATGTGGTCACAGGGTTCAGTCCCGGGATACAATGCCGGCGTGAACATAAATTATAACAACAGAAAGTTTGATGCATATCTTAACGTGGGTTTCCGGCGAATGAACTTTTTAGGAGGTGGACAAACTGATCGCTATACCTTAAACAATACGGACACCTTAACCGTGTTACATCAATTCAATCAAAATACTTTTGGGCATCAGAGCTTGTTTACCCGTGCCGGTGTGGATTATCACATCAATGACAAACACTCTATCGGTTTATCAGGCTTTGGTATGGGAGGCACAGGAGGCGGCATCACTAATATTGGTTACACTTTAACAGATTGGACATCAGGCACCATCATAAGGGATTATACGCGTGAAAATATTAGCGCCAATAAACGTCCGGGTATGAATATAAGCCTGGATTATAAATGGGACATAGATACCAATGGCTCTAATTTGATGTCGAGTTTGTCTTATTCCAACTTCAATATGAAAAGCGATGAGACCTATCTACAGCGGGAAAGGAATGCGGAAGACACCACAGCCCACATGATCCAGTACCACCAGGGACAGAACAAACAATGGCAATATAAATTAGATTACACACAAAAGTTTTCAGAAAACGATCGTCTGGAAGCAGGCTGGCAGAGCACCCTACAAGACCGCTTTGGTCCTAATTCGGCTAAAGATTTTTTGAAAGATCAGCCTTTACATTCCTACTACAATGAATTTAAGTACGAAGAACAGATACATGCAGCTTATGTGACGTACGGCAGCAGGATCAAGAATTTAAGTCTGCAAGGAGGCTTAAGAACCGAATATTTTTGGCGTCATCCCATCAATGAAACTAAGGATAACACAGGACAAACACAAAGGGTTGATTATGGGGCAAAAGGAGAATGGCAGTTCTTCCCCAGTTTTTTTGCCTCTTACACTTTGCCTGAAAATAATGAAGTTCAGTTGAATGCGAGCCGGAGGGTTAGTCGCCCGCGTGGTCGTCAAATCAATCCTTTCCGCAATTACTCCGACTCAACCAATATCAGTTACGGTAATCTGGAACTTTCCCCTGAATACTCTACAGTAGTGGAATTGAACTACCTGAAGTTATGGGATAACCATTCTATTTCTTCTAGTATTTATTATAGATTTACAGACGATGTGATACAGCGGGTGAGTTTTATGAACGGTCAGGTCATGGAATCATCTTTTATGAATGTAACCAAATCATCAAATACAGGAATGGAGTTCGTGGTAAAAAACAATTTATTTAAAGTGCTTAATCTCACATCTTCTCTAAATTTATATTACAACAAATTAAACGCCTCCACTTACAACAACCCTTACGATACCTCTGTCGTGATTACAACGCCCGAACAGAAAAATTTTACGTGGAGCACAAGGATAATAGCTAATGTTATTTTTGGGAAAAACACTTCCGGACAGTTAACAGGTTATTATTCAGCACCGCGATTGATTGCTCAAGGCAAACGAACTGCTTCCTATGCCGTGGATTTGGGACTGCGACAAAGTTTTTTCAACAGGAATCTAAGTTTGAATTTTTCGGTACGTGATATTTTCAACACCCGTAAGAGAAGCTCCATTACCTGGGGTGATAATTTCTATCAACGATCAGAAAGTTATTTCTCCGGCAGGATGATAGGGCTGACTGCCACATGGAATTTCGGAAATATGATGCCTAAGAACAACATGAAAATGCGGGAGAGAGGTGAAAGTGAAGATGAATTTGACTTGGAAGGTTTCGGAGAAGATTGACGTACATCATTAAATTTTCTCGCTTCACACGACTATCCTCAGAATATTAGACAGCATTTGTAAGTTTGAAAAAACCGTTGTATCTTTGCACCGCTTTTTAAAAAAGACATTCTGTCCCATGGTGTAATGGTAGCACTACAGATTTTGGTTCTGCCTGTCTAGGTTCGAATCCTGGTGGGACAGCGAAAGCACGAACGCCTGATAATTATAAATATTTATCGGGCGTTCGTTTTTATATAAAAGAATATTTTACTTTCTCTTTTCCTTTGCCCAGCTATCCTTCAACGATACTGTTCTGTTAAAGATCAATTTTTCTGCGCTTGAATCGGGATCTATGTTGAAATATCCGACACGCTGAAACTGGAAATATGATAAAGCGGGTTCATTTTTTAACCATGGTTCTACAAAACAACCGGTAAGAACTTTCAAGGAATCCGGATTGATCAATTCTCTGAAATCGCGCTCATCAGCAGTTGGATTTTCTACAATGAATAAACGGTCGTATAGTCTGACTTCCGCTTCCACTACATTTTCTGTAGATAACCAATGTAAAGTACCTTTCACCCTGCGATTGGCGTCAGGCATACCGCTTTTGGTGTTCGGGTCATACTCACAATAAATCTCAACAATATTCCCTTCTTCATCCTTCTTACAACCCGTACACATAACGATATAGGCACTTTTTAAGCGTACCTCCTTCCCGGGTGTCATGCGGAAGAACTTTTTGGGAGCATCTTCCATAAAATCATCTCTTTCGATGTACAACTCGCGAGAAAAAAGAATTTCCCGTATGCCTGCTTGCTCATCTTCAGGATTGTTTTCAGTTTGCAGGGTTTCAACCTGACCTTCAGGATAATTCGTAATGATCAGCTTCACCGGATCGAGCACTGCATTCACACGCGTAGCCGTTTTATTCAGGGTTTCACGCACCGCATGTTCCAATAATCCATAATCATTGATGCCGTCATATTTGGTATAACCAATTTTATCTATAAAGTTATGAATAGCCTCAGGAGTATAGCCGCGACGGCGCAAACCGCATAGAGTAGGCATACGCGGATCATCCCATCCCGACACCAAGCCATCTTCCACCAATTGTAACATCCTGCGCTTGCTCATTACCGTATAAGTTAAATTCAAACGATTGAATTCGGTTTGTCTGGGCCGATAGTCCGTTTCCTGAAATTGGTCGATAAACCAGTCGTACAACGGGCGATGCACTTCAAATTCCAGGGTGCAAAGCGAGTGGGTTACACCTTCAAAATAATCAGACTGACCATGGGCAAAATCATACATAGGGTAAGCTTTCCAGGTCCAGCCTGTACGATGGTGCGGATGATCGGTAATCACGCGATACATAATCGGATCGCGCATGTGCATATTAGGAGATGTCATATCTATCTTGGCACGCAACACCATTTTCCCCTCAGGGATTTCACCTGTATTCATCTTGCGAAACAGTTCCAAACTTTCTTTTATGGGACGGTTACGGTACGGACTTTCAGTACCCGGCACTGTAGGCGTTCCTTTTTGTTTGGCTATCTCCTCTGAAGATTGTTCATCAACATAAGCTTTTCCGTCTAAAATAAATTTCTCAGCCAAATCCCACAATTGTTGGAAATAGTCGGAAGCATAATAAACATTTTCCCACTGATATCCCAACCATTGAATATCTTCCATGATTGAATCAACATACTCCACATCTTCTTTCAACGGATTGGTATCATCAAAACGCAAGTTGCAAATACCATTATATTTCTCGGCTATTCCGAAATCTATACAAATAGCTTTGGCGTGCCCGATATGCAAGTAACCGTTAGGTTCAGGCGGAAAACGCGTCTGAATACGACCATTATTAAGACCATCACGCAAGTCCTGCTCAACCATTGCTTCAATAAAGTTGAGACTTTTTTTAGGTGCTTCTACACTATCCATAATTTTTACTAAATATGTCCTTTGATAATACCCCTGTTGGAAGATTGAATAAACCGGATGATATTATCCCTTTCAACGGACAGAGGCAAGGTTTCCATTACACGTTCAATCGCGTTGGTTGTGTTGAGTCTCGATTGAAAAATTATCCTGTAAATATCCTGAATGCCATTGATTTGCTCATTGGTATATCCTCTGCGTCTCAGTCCGATAGAATTCACTCCACTATAAACCAATGGTTCGCGACCGGCAACTATGTAAGGCGGCACATCTTGAGAGACTTTCGAGCCACCCTGTAACATGGTATGCGCACCGATTTTAACGAATTGATGCACCAAGGTTCCACCTCCCAAAATTGCGAAATCGTCTATTTCTACCTCTCCTGCCAACTGGGTTGCATTGGCCATTATCACAGAATCCCTGATGATACAGTCATGTGCCACGTGTGAATAAGCCATCAGCAAACAATTGTTTCCTACTATAGTTTCCCCCTTGGCTGCTGTCCCCCTGTTAAGGGTAACGCACTCACGAATGGTTGTATTATTACCGATGATAACCAGCGAATCTTCTCCTTTAAATTTTAAATCCTGTGGAATAGCACCCAAAACAGCGCCGGGGAAAATTCTACATTTTTCACCTATCCTTGTCCCTTCAAGGATGGTTGCATTAGCGGCGATGGTTGTGCCTGCACCTATTTCCACATTTTTGTCGATAAATACGAAAGGACCTATTTCAACGCCGGGGCCAATGACAGCCTCAGGATGTACTTGAGAAAGAGGATGTACAGTCATTTTATTTTGTTAAGTATTTTTTTCTTAAAAGTTTAGCAAATTCAGTATTGATTTTATGCCCGGGATATTTGGCAACTATTCTGCCTTTTATCGGTTTTCCGATCAATGCTAAATCACCAACCACATCAAGCAGCTTGTGCATAGCCGGCTCATTTTCAAATCTAAGTCCGCCATTTAAATATCCGAGCTGTGAGGCATCCACGGATTTCTGATTTAACTTCTCACATAAATTATCCACAGCTTTCTGCGACATAATTCTATCATAAATCACAATGGCATTTTTTAAGTCACCACCTTTTATCAGATTCATTTCAAGTAAATGTTCAATTTCACGAACAAACACAAAAGTCCGTGCTGCTGCAGCCTTCTCATTAAATTCACTAATGTCATTTAAGACAGCTGTTTGTTCCCTCAGCACAGGTGAATCGAATCCAATCAATACTTCCAACTCAAATTTATCAGAAGGATAGGCTGTTATTTTGGAACCAGAATCCGTTTCGCATTCAACAACATCAGTGATTACAAGATACTTTTTGTCGGCATCTTGTTCCACTACACCTACTTCTAAAATTTTATCCCTGAAAAAGCGTGCGCTTCCATCCAAAATTGGAAATTCGGGTCCGTCAACTTCAAACAAACAGTTATCTATGCCGGCAGCATAAAAAGCGGCTAAGGCATGCTCTACCGTGCCAACTTGCATGTGGTCATTCATTAAAACCGTTCCACGCACAGTATGCCCAACATTATCAACAATAGCTTTTATACAGGGTTTGCCTGTTATATCAGTCCTACAGATAACGATACCGTGATTAGCAGGAGCAGGATGAGCCGTCAATTTGATGTTAAGTCCGGTATGTAATGCAACCCCTTCAAGAAAAAAAGAATTTCCAATAGTTTTTTGTTTCATACGTTAACAACTAATCTTTCAACAGGTTTGTAAAAGCCATCTGTTGATATATTATATCACAGACATCGGTGTGAAAATGTACTTACTCGTTTCATCACCTTATCTCGTATCAGAATCGATAGTTTTGTCTCCAATTTTATTTTCAACAATCTTTTCTAATTCCTTTACTTTCTTAACCAATTCATAAATAGTTTTTTGCAATTCAGGCAAGTTTTTACTAACCACATAAGAACGTCTGAACGTATTCATTGGTACGGCCGGATAACCTGAATATATTTGACCCGGAGTTTTGATATTGCTTCCAACCCCTGCTTTAGCTCCTAACATAGTTCCATCAGCTATATCGATATGTCCGGAGATACCAACCTGGCCGCCAAACATTACTTTTTTGCCGATTTTTGATGAACCTGCTATACCGGTTTGTGAAGCTATCACTGAATGTTCGCCTACCTCTACATTGTGTGCTACCTGCACCAAATTATCAATTTTTACTCCTTTTCGAATGATCGTACTTCCGAGGGTTGCCCTATCCACAGTTGTGTTGGCCCCAATCTCCACATCATCCTCTAAAACCACATTGCCAATTTGCGGAATTTTCTTATAACTTCCGCTTTCCGTCGGTGCAAAGCCAAATCCATCGGCACCAATCACTGCATTGGCATGAATGACGCAATTGTTACCGATTATCGTATCCGGATAAATAACCACTCCGGGATAGATGATTACATTGTCTCCAATCATCGTATTATCGGCAATACTCACATTTCCGTGAATCGTGGGTCGTTTGCCGATTTTAACCTGAGCTCCGATCTGAACAAAGGGAGCGATAAATGCTTCGCTTCCAATTTTTGCAGATGCATCAATACTGGCTAAAGAGGATATGCCTGATTTTCGTTCTTGCGAATCCTCAACTAAACTCATCAGCTTAGCCAGGGATTCATATGCGTTATCCACACGTATTAAAGTAGGGCTGACAGGTTTTTCAGATTTGAAATCACGATTGACCAAAACAATATCAGCCCGGCAGTCATAAATATAATGTGTATATTTTGGATTTGACAGAAAAGACAGCGTACCGGGTTTTCCTTCTTCTATTTTTGAAAAATCATATACGCTCACATGAGGATCTCCCTCTACCGTTCCTTTTAAAAAATCAGCAATTTGTTGGGCTGTGAACTTCATTCTTTAAAATTAAATACCTAAAATAATTGGGTGGAACTCGCATGCAGAAATTACGGTAGTAAAATTCATACACTGTTACCATTTCAAAAATTTGAGCGCAAAATTAATAAACATAATCGAGAAAATCAGATTAATCCTTGTTTTTCCCAATTTTTAGGCATTTTCCCATCTGCCTTTACAGCACCTGCACGCTCATAATTATTATCCTGATCAATCTTCTAATTTCAGATAGCAGAAAAAATGCTTACTTACTTTCTTAGTTAATACCTGAATATTCAGCATGTCGGATACTTCTGCAATATCTTTGATGCTCCCGTCCTTCATCAATATATTAATGTTTTCATCCTTAGGAGAATATGTGTCAGTACTTACGATAGAATCGCCCATCAAATATTGAGCTTCTCCCAAACTGATATTGAAACGCTGTATGTATCTTTTTAGTACGTTTTGTTGTAAAGTTTCATCAACAGCTTCAGAACCAACTTCAACTTTAAACAGCCTTCTGTTAATAAGTGACTTGCACAACAATGACAATACAAAATCTTCATGATCCATCCACACTTTAATGGCCGAAAAAAAATCAGCATCATCTAACATCATGAAACTTTCAAAAACATCCGTTGACCTGGAAAAGTCAGACAAACTGATTTCATGGTATAAAAAATATTGTAAAGCCGGCGTGGCAAACAACTCAACGCCTTTTGAAGCAAGCTCTTTTGCCCGCTTCAAAATATTAATCAACATCCTTTCTGCAGCAACAGATGTTTTGTGCAAGTATACCTGCCAATACATCAATCTGCGGGCAACCAAAAATTTCTCTATAGAATAAATCCCTTTGGCTTCTACCACCAACTGCCCTTCATGCAAATTCAGCATTTTAATGATACGGGCAGCCCCGATGATCCCCTCACTAACACCACAGAAAAAGCTATCGCGGCTCAGGTAATCCAATCTGTCCATATCCAACTGACCGGACACCAACTGATGTAAAAACTTACGCGGGTACTTGTTTTGAAAAATATCAATTGCCATATCGAGTTTACCCTTAAACTCGATGTTCATCTTCTCCATGATCAACAAGGATATTTCCTCATGACATACATTAGGCACCAAACTATGCTCCAAAGTATGAGAAAATGGTCCATGCCCAATATCATGCAGCAACATACAGGCTTTAACTGCCACCTCCTCTTCATAAGAAATAGCATGTCCCGCTACTCTAAGCTGGTCGACTGCTTCCCCCATGAGATGCATCGCACCCAAAGAATGTTGCATGCGTGTGTGTTGCGCACCGGGATACACATAGGGGGACAAGCCAAGTTGTTTAATGCGGCTTAGCCGCTGAAAATAAGGATGCTGAATAATGTCGTAAAGCAAACCGTCCGGTATATTGATAAAACCAAATACCGGATCGTTGATAATTTTTCGTTTTTTCTCCATGGATATTGATCTGTTACCAAGCCGTTTAAACTGTTAAGAGCTTAAGCATGCAAAGATGCCAGGATCTCAATCAGCCACTTCCAGCTCTTTTCTGTAGAACTGATACTTACCCGCTCATCCGGAGAGTGAACATCATACATTTGCGGTCCCATGGAAATCATATCCAGGTGAGGGTATTTTTCTAAAAACAATCCACATTCCAAACCTGCATGTATAGCGGTTTGTACGGGAGCTTGTCCAAATAATTTTTCATAAGCAGCAGAAGCCTTTTTCAATATAATTGAATTTTTATTGGGCTGCCAGCCCGGATATCCGTCCGATTGTTTTACTTCCGCACCTCCCAATGTAAGGGCTGCATATACCTGATTGGCAATATCTGTTTTACCATCGTTAGAGGAGCTGCGCTGACTGGTATTCACTTCTATGCGGTTATTATCCATCATCTTTACTGATGCCAGATTGGTAGAAATCTCTACCAGGCCGGGAATATCGCGACTCATGGCTTTTACGCCATGCGGACATGCGTAAAGCACATTTAAAAACCTGTCCGAAAAAGCTTTTTTCATCACTGATGCGGGTAAAGACTCCGACTCTAAGTTAATTTGCAAATTGGGTTCTATGCCCTGATATCTTTCCTCCAAAGTTGCAATATACATGTTCAGCATCGCGCGAACTTTTTCTTTGTCGGCATGAGGCACAGCACACAAGGCAGTGGCCTCCCGCGGAATAGCATTGTGCAAATTCCCGCCTTCAAAGCTATATAAACGTAAATCCACTTGCTGATTCAGCTCCCAGAGATAGCGATTCAGCACTTTATTCGCATTGGCTCTTCCCAAATGGATATCACCACCGGAATGACCACCTGATAAACCTGACACACTTACTCTGAATCCGAAATAGCCGGGAGGTGTGGCTTCCGTTTCATAATCGAAGAATGCCCTGGTCCCAATTCCTCCGGCACAGCCGATGAAGACTTCCCCATCTTCTTCCGAATCTAAATTTATCAATATGGTACCGCTTAAAAAATCTTTGGCTAACCCGTATGCACCGGTCAGGCCGGTTTCCTCATCTACCGTAAACAAACATTCCAGGGCTGGATGTTTCAAATCATCAGAATCCAATATTGCCAGCATCATGGCGACTCCTATACCATTATCAGCACCAAGGGTAGTCCCCCTGGCCTTTACCCAATCTCCTTCTACATAAGCTTCAATAGGGTCGGTATCAAAATTATGTGTTGAATCTGCATTTTTCTCACATACCATGTCCACATGGGCTTGTAAAATAACAGTCGGCTGGTTCTCATAACCAGCTGTGGCAGGTTTTTTAATCAGTAAATTTCCGGAACTATCTTGTGCATAAGGTAAATTTTGTGATTTTGCATAGTTGACCAAATAAGCTATTATTTTTTCTTCTTTTTTAGACGGACGTGGAATTTGAGTTATTTGATAAAAAAAATTCCAAAGCTTTTGGGGTTGGAGATTACGCATAATAAATTGATTAAAAGTTTGATTGCAAATTTACGGGAATTTTCAGGATTGACAAAATACTATAGAGACTTAAGCAAGCACTCAATCAGATGGGAGTTTTTAGCTTCTATTCCTGGTGCTGTCCGATTATGGATATTCACTAAATTTAAATTCTTGCGACAGACCTTGACTGATGAGCCAAAAAACAAGTGAGATTGACGTAAAAAATCGTTCTTGAATAATCCATCCATTCTCTTATCTGAAAAAAAATCAGTAATTTTGTTCTGCTTAATAAAAAACACGATAAGATTTCATGTTGTTTTCACAAATTATTGGACAAAAAACCATTAAAGAGCGGCTGATTCGCACCGTTCACGAGAATCGTATACCGCATGCGCAGTTGTTCCGTGGTCGGGAAGGTGTGGGAAAGCTCGCACTGGCTGTAGCTTATGGCCAATATATTTGCTGCAAAAACAGAGCTGAACATGATGCTTGTGGTGTTTGTCCTTCTTGTGTTAAATATTCAAAATTAGCCCACCCCGACCTGCATTTGGTTTTTCCCATTATTAAACCTGCCAATAAAGACTCACTGGTATGTGATGATTTTGTCAATGAATTCAGGGAGTTGTTCCTTGAAGATCCCTACATGGGCGCCCGGGATTGGTTCAATAAAATATCGAAAGACTCCAAACAAGGTATTATCTATTCAAATGAAAGTCAGGAAATTATTCGTAAGCTGAGTTTAAAAACATACGAATCTGAATACAAAGTGATGATCATCTGGCTTCCGGAGAAAATGCACGTCACTTGTGCTAATAAATTATTAAAAATATTGGAAGAACCGCCTGCCAAAACCGTATTTTTGTTGGTTTCCGATCAGCCTGAAACGATCATTACGACCATTCTGTCACGGACACAGCATATAATTATTCCTGCCCTGGAGAACGAAGATATCGTATCTGCTCTGACTTCCAATGCAGAAGTAACAATTTCACCAACAGATGCATTAAATATCGCACGCATTGCCAAAGGCAGCTATAAAAAGGCAAAGAACCTGTTATCGGAAAACGATGAACACAAAGAAAACTACGATAAATTTGTACAAATCATGCGTGATGCCTGGAAAGTTGGCAACAGGAAAGATTATGCCGCTTTGAGATCGCTGAAACAATGGTCAGATGACATATCACAATCAACCGTAGGCAGAGAAAGGCAAAAAAACTTTTTAGTTTATGCACAACATATGTTGCGTGAAAATTTTATACTAAATTTGCAGCAACCGGAATTAAATTATCTGAATCAGACAGAAGCAGATTTTTCTAAAAATTTCTCCCCCTTTATTCATGTGGGAAATGTGGAAGATTTGATGGCGGAATTTGCTTTAGCACAAAAGCATATTGAGCAAAACGTAAACGCCAGAATGGTGTTTTTTGATTTAGCACTTAAAATCATTATGCTTTTGAAAAAATAAAACACTCATGGAACAAATATATAACGAATGCAGTGGCTGTAACGGATGCAGCTATAAAGGATTCAATCTGGGATCTCATCAAAAACTAAATACATTCGACTGGTTAAGTGACTTGCCTGAAACTCATCAGGAAACTGATTATGTCGAAGTCCAGTTTAAAAATACAAGAAAAGCGTATTTCATTAACAGTGCTAAAATCCCTTTGGAAAAAGGAGATATCGTGGCAGTCGAATCGTCACCGGGTCACGACATAGGCGAAGTTACGATGATCGGTCGCCTGGTGTTATTGCAAATGAACAAGCAAAACATCAATCCTGAAAAATATACCATTAGAAAGATATACCGCAAGGCAAAAGAAGCCGATCTTGAAAAACAAAAGGAGGCCAAGGCCAGAGAACAGGAAACGATGATCAAAGCTCGTCAGATTACTGAAGACATGAAATTAGACATGAAGATTGGGGATGTTGAATTTCAAGGAGATGGGGGAAAAGCCATCTTTTATTATATCGCTGATGATCGGGTGGATTTTCGTCAATTGATTAAAGTGTTTGCCGAAACTTTTCGCGTGCGCATTGAGATGAAACAAATCGGGGCACGGCAAGAGGCAGGAAGAATCGGCGGTATCGGTCCCTGTGGTCGCGAATTATGTTGTTCCAGTTGGAAAACAAATTTCAGTTCAGTATCGACAGCAGCAGCCCGATACCAGGACATTTCAATGAATATGCAAAAGATTACAGGTCCTTGCGGCAAAATCAAATGCTGTATTCGGTATGAATTAGACGCTTATGTAGATGCCCTGAAAGATTTTCCTTCCAAAGAAATAACGCTTGAAACGGCAGATCGCACATACTATCATTTTAAAACAGACGCCTTTAAACCGTCTATTTCCTATTCTACAGCACAAAATTTCGGTGAGAATGTCATCACCATCAGTCCGGACAGGGCTAAAGAAGTAATAGCCCTAAATAAGAAGGGAGTTAAGCCGGATTCATTGGATAAGGAACAAGAAGAAAGGCAAAAAAATGCGTATAGCAGTGCCATTGAAGAAGATAGTTTGACACGCTTTGACAAACAAAAAAAACCAAAAAGGAGAAAACGTCCATCCGGAAAAAAAAGAAATCCAAAAAATCCAAAAAATGAATAACCCTACAGATTGCAACTTACCGGTCAAGTTCAACATCTTATTCCAATGGTTGTTATTGGCACTGCTGCTACCAATATTATTTTTTAGTTCATGCGGCAAGCAACCGGTTTTCCATGAGTATAAACTGATAAATACCGGTAGCTGGTCATCCGACAGCAGTTACGTTTTCAATGTAACAATTAATGATACCGCAGTTTTGTACGATTTGTCAATAGGTGTTCGTCACACCGGAGATTATCCCTATCAAAATTTGTGGTTGTTTGTTAAGCAAACAACTCCTGATCATAAAATTACACATGATACCATTTTCTGCACGATGGCAGATTATACGGGAAAGTGGTACGGAGCGGGAAATGGATCAATTTATACCTTACAAGTACCTTTACATAAGCATTTTCACTATAATAAAACCGGTACGTATCAATATTCCATTGTTCACGGTATGAGAGATGATATTTTGAAGGGCATGAATGGCATAGGATTAAAATTAGAAATCGTAAATGGGGAAGAATAAATTAGCAAAATTTGCCGAAATGGAATCTTTTCCAAATGTGTTTCAAATGACCTCCCGGGAAATCTTACCGGGGAAGTCATTTGAGTATAAGGGGAAGTGGAGCAAATCGGTATTCAAAAACAACAACCCCATCGTACTGGAGTTAGGTTGCGGAAAGGGTGAATATTCGGTAGGGCTGGCCGAATTATTCCCTGATAAAAATTTTATCGGTGTGGATATCAAGGGAGCAAGGATGTGGACAGGTGCTAAAGATTCCCTTAAGAAAAATTTAAAAAATGTGGCTTTTTTACGCACTAATATTGAAATGATCAATCATTTCTTTGCCACCGATGAAGTATCTGAAATATGGCTTACCTTCCCCGACCCACAAATGAAAAAAGCTTCTAAAAGACTGACTTCTACAAACTTCATGAAGAGATACCAGCAAATTGTTAAAGATGGCGGATTGATTCATTTAAAAACGGACAGCCAATTTATGTTCACCTATACCCACGAAATGATCAAAGCCAATCATTACACAGTGGGCATGATTACCGACGATTTATACGCATCTGTTTCCGACGACCCCATTCTAAACATCAAAACTTTTTACGAACAACAATGGTTAGACAGAGGTATCAGCATTAAGTATATACGTTTTGTGTTAGAGAAAAAAAGCTCCTTTAAGGAACCGGATGTAGAAATCGAAAAAGACAGTTACCGAAGTTTCGGTCGAAATCAACGTAATAATCAATCAAAACAAAATATAAAATGACCCTATATCCCAAATTAATCTTAGACACTTTAACACGCGTGCGTTATCCCGGAACAGGCAAAGACATTGTTTCTTCTGGCATGGTACAGGATGACATCCGCATTAATGGTATGAAGGTTTCGTTTTCAATTCTGTTTGAAAAACCAAACGATCCTTTCCGGCAGTCTGTTATCAGGGCTGCTGAAACAGCTATTCTGACCTATATCAGTGAAGATATCGAGATAAAAGGAAACATCAAAGCCATTTTCAAACAGGCTGTTACTACCAAACCTTTATCTATCCTGCCAAACGTAAAAAACATAATCGCTGTGTTTTCCGGCAAAGGGGGCGTAGGTAAATCAACTGTAGCCTCTAACTTAGCCATTGCATTGGCACAGTTGGGTTACAAAGTAGGTTTGCTGGATGCAGATATTCACGGTCCTTCTATCCCAAAAATGTTTGGCGTAGAGGATGCTCGTCCCATGTTGGAAGAAGTTGACGGCAAGCAAAAAATCATTCCCATTGAAAAATATGGCATTCGCTTATTATCCATTGGCTTTTTTGTCAATCCTGAAGAAGCCCTGGTTTGGAGAGGTGCTATGGCAAGTAATGCTTTGAAACAGTTGATTACGGATGTAAGTTGGGGAGAACTGGATTATTTTGTAATGGACTTACCTCCCGGAACCGGCGATATACACCTGACATTGGTACAAACCATGGGTATTACCGGCGCTGTAGTAGTAACTACTCCGCAAGATGTGGCTTTGTCGGATGCCCGCAAAGGAGTAAATATGTTTAGAGGCGACAAGGTTAATGTTCCGGTATTGGGACTGATAGAAAATATGTCGTGGTTTACACCTGCTGAATTGCCCGAAAACAAATACTACCTGTTTGGTAAAGAAGGCGGACAAAGACTGGCTGAAGAATTAAACATACCTTTGCTTGGTCAAATCCCTATTGTGCAAAGCATACGCGAAGGTGGTGACTCAGGTAAACCGGTTGCGACAGATAGCAATTCCATTTCAGGTTTAGCTTTTAAAAATTTAGCTGAAAAAGTAGTGGAACAAACCGAACTCAGAAATAAAAATCTCGCTCCAACACAAAAAGTTGAAATAACGAACAGCTAACAAGTTTACCAGATTAAAAATTCGGAAAAATCAATATTTACGTTAAAAATTTATTTTTTAACATAAATATAATATATTTGCATTTTGTCCTTTATTTGTTTCAATCTTTCTTTTTTATCCTGATAATTTCGTACGTTTGTCACTTATAAGTAAATATTAGCCTCTCAATCATTCATGAAGCGAATAGTTCTAATATACATATTGATAGCAAGTTTTGGGTTTAGCCATGCACAAAACCTGACTGATATGATTTCAAGATCGAACAAGTGGTCGATTGTAGGTTATACAGGAGTTGCTCGACTGGATACTGACATAAAACCCGATTACGACTTTTCATGGATAATGAAAAGCCCTACCATAGACATGTCTATAGAATATAATGTGCACCCTATATTTTCCCTGGGAGTTAATTATGGCGGGTTAATTTTTAATCAAGAAGATGAGGATGAGAAATTCACAACCGGAGGTGCATATTTTTCTTCATTCATTAGCTTTGACTTTCTAAATATAATTTTAGGTAAAAAAAATAAATACCTGAGTTTATGGGGAAGTGCCGGCGTTGGTGTTGCGGGTATGGTATGGCCCAAATATGAAACTACACGCGATTTTAAAGGACCTAACCAGTATCTGCATGGTGTTTCATTTCCTCCTGCTTTTCTGATTTTTCCTTATACGGTGACCCTCGAATACAACGTCACCAAAAGGGTCAGCTTAGGAGCGCATTTTAAGTATTATTATACCAATACTGATCACTTAGAATCTATTTATCGGGGTTATTACTATGACCAGTGGGAAACTTTTGGCATCAACTTACGCTATAAATTTACACAAAAAGACACGAAAAGTGTCAGGGATCAGCTTCCTGATACCACATCACAAAACATTATCAAACAACTTCAACAACAAATTAATCAGCTTGGCCAACGTATAGATACAGTCGAAAACAACCTTGCTTCTGTAGATTACAGGGTCATAAAACTTGAGGGGATATTATCTGATGACGGTCCCGATACAGATAGGGATGGCGTGCCGGATATCAGGGATTTAGAGCCCAATACACCTCCGGGTACACCAGTCGATTTTTGGGGCAGAAGTATGATGGTGCAAACCCTCAAAGAAGAAGATATTCTTTCTGTTTATTTTGATTTCGACAGTTATGAGTTAGATAAAATTGCACAAATCACCCTCATCAAAGTAGCTCAGAGAATGGCTGAAGATCCTGACTTATTGCTCGAAATCAGAGGGTACACCGATTACCTCGGTACCAACGAATACAACAAAAAACTAAGCCGCCTGAGAGCAGAACGGGTAAAACAAGAATTGGTGCAAAAATATGAAATTCCTCATGACAGGATGGTCGCCAACGGATTGGGTAAGATACCTGAACCGCCTTTAAAATCTTTGGTTAACAGGCGCTGCGACTTCTTTTTCAGCAAATAACAAGTGAATAAATAGGAGTTAGAGGGATTGGTTATATGCTTTAATCAATCCCTCCATTTTTTGGTGAGGTCTCCGTAAGCATCTATGCGCCTGTCACGAAAGAAGGGCCACATTCGCCTCACTGCTTCGGTACGTGATAAATCAATGTTTACTATCAAATTTTCATCCTGAGTGTCCCGGGCTTGTGCCAATATTTCGCCCTGCGGACCGGCAACAAAACTGTTGCCCCAAAAGGAAATGCCGTTCGTTTGTCCGGAAGGATCAGGCTCATACCCTACCCTGTTACAAGCAATTACCGGTAAAGCATTAGCAATGGCATGTCCGCGTTGAATGGTAATCCAGGCATCCAACTGACGATTTTTTTCATCTTCAGTGTCAGTACTCTCCCACCCTATGGCTGTCGGGTAAATCAAAACTTCTGCTCCCGCCATCGCCATCAACCGGGCTGCTTCAGGATACCATTGATCCCAGCACACCAGTACTCCTAATTTACCGACAGATGTCTGTATAGGTTGAAACCCCATATCACCGGGTGTAAAATAAAACTTCTCATAATAAGCAGGATCATCCGGAATATGCATCTTGCGATATTTACCGGCAATAAAACCATCTTTTTCAATTACTACCGCCGTATTGTGATACAAACCCGCAGCACGCTTCTCAAAAAGCGAAAGTACGATTACCACCTGATGTTCTTTAGCTGCCCGACCGAATATTTCTGTAGAATAACCGGGGATAGTTTCTGCCTGGTCAAACACAGCCGGATCTTCAGTTTGACAAAAATACAATCCATTGTGAATTTCCTGCAATACCACCAGCTCTGCACCTTGTTGAGCACATTGCCGGATATTTTGTAGTAATTTCGCTACATTCTCATCACGAGAAGCTGTGTTCGCTTGTTGAATTAATGCAACCTTCATATAATTATAATTTGTTTTTATTTCCCTTGTTTGTTCTGACTCTTGTCTCTCAATCAATAATATTGCATGGTCACACAATGCAAAGACCCATGCTGTTGAATCAAAGGCAAACAATTGATACCAATGATTTCCCTGTCTGGAAAGACTTTCTGTAGTTGTTCCAATGCTATTTTATCTTTTGGAGAGTCATAGGTAGGGACCAAGACTGCTCCATTGATAATCAGAAAATTAGCATAGGTGGCCGGTAATCTTTCACCTTCGTGATATACTGCATCTGCCATGGGCAAAGGTACTAATTTATAAGCATTGCCATCCAATGTTTGAAAACTTTGCAATTCCTGCTCCATCAACAACAGCTCCCGGTAATGCTCATCGGAAGTATCAGCACATTGAACATAGGCGATGGTGTCAACATCACAAAAACGAGCCAGGGTATCAATATGGCTATCCGTATCATCTCCTTGCAAATGACCGTGATCCAGCCATAATACCCGTTTCAAACCGAAATATTCTTTGAGTTTTGCTTCTGTTGCTTCTTTGGATAAATCATTGCGATTGGCAGACAATAAACATTTGGAAGTAGTTAACAACGTACCTTCTCCGTCAGATTCAATACTACCGCCTTCTAAAACAAAATCCAAATGATTGCGATACAATGCATCTTTACCAAATACACCCTTATCAAACAACAATCGGGTCAATTGATTATCCAAATCAGCCTTATATTTTTTACCCCAACCATTGAATGCAAAATCACAAATTATTTTTTGATTGCCTTCAAGGACAGTAATACCACCGTGATCACGTGCCCAGGTGTCATCGGTAGGCAATTCAACAAAAATGATATTTTTACCTTTTGCACCTTTGAGCAAATGCTCAACTTTTATTTTATCATGACAGACTACCAACAAATTTTGAAATCGCAGGATAGCACGCGCAATCTCAACAAAACAAGCATTCACTTCATCGAGCAAATACGCCCAGTCTGTTCCCTCATGTGGAAAAGTCAACTGGATAAAGTCTTGTTTTGCCCATTCAGGCGGAAGTATGGTTTTCAAGCTCATCAATACAACGTTTTTTATTATAAAATTTAGGATAAAACCACTTCAAAGCTGATTCAATAGCTTCTTCAATAGGAGTTTCGGGTAATGACAATTCTTTTTTTGCTTTAGCATTCGTATAATACTCCTTTATCAATAACTGATTGATATTCCGACTTGAAAAAGACACTTTGATTTTCAATAATTGAAAAAAATCGCCCAAATACCCCACTAATTTTAATAAAAAATCAGGAAGTACCATGATGATTTGTTGGTAATTCCCCACCCTGCTTTGTATTTTAAAATATTCTTTAAAGCTCAAATTGATATTACAGGCCAAATACCTTTCACCGGATTTTCCCATGGTCAAAGCATTACAACAAGCTGTAGCCACATCTTCAACCGCCACAAAATTCTTTCCTCCGGAAGGAATCAACAGAAAGCGCTTTTTATATCCCATCTGTACCAATACCCCTGAACTGGGTTTGGTATCATAGCTTCCAATCATAAAGGTCGGATTAATGATAATGGCATGACGACTCATTGAAGCATTAGCAAAATCAACCACCAATTTTTCTGCTTCAAATTTACTTTTTGCATAGTGTGATTTCGTAAAGGGATATGAAAAAGATACATTTTCATCAGCTAAATTATCAACACTGCCAAAACCAATAGTGTTCGCGGAACTTACAAAAATTACTTTGTCAACCGACAATTCTTCGGCTATTTCAAGCAATTGTCTGGTTGCATCCACATTAATATTTTTGTATTTTTGATAGCCTGTTAAATGCATATCGGTCACTGCAGCAATATGAATAACCGCTTCGCAAGAATGCATGGCACGGCATAAAGTGTTCTTATCATTAAAATTACCTTTAACACACTCTACCCTATTCAAATCAAAAGTGATTTTTTGAGTGGACCTGACGATGATTTTTACCTGATGCCCCTTATCTAAAAGTTGCATAACAACGTGATGCCCTAATAAACCATTGGCTCCGGTAACTAAAACTTGCATGGGTAGACACTAAATAATGTTTGATGTGTATTAAAACCGAATAACATTTATAAACTCTTGAAAACTTTTTGATAATTTGTGTGTAAAAATAAACAACTTTATTTGTTTTTATCAGATATGCCTCCGTTTAACAAAATAATTCAGATGACAAAAATAAAATAAGATTTTCTTTTAACGAATTATTAAAGGAAATACTGGTTTTTCAACTATTGAGTTTGTAAAAACTTATTAACTTTGCAGATTTAAACGGACTGTTGAAATAATTTACAGCTCATTCATTATCAAATGATTTTTAAAAATATAAATTATTGATATCATCTATTCTAAATTTAATAACGATATAAACAAAAATTTAGAAAAAAAATATCAACCATATTAACAAGCTATTATTATTATCATTTAAGGTTTAAAATCTAAAATATTAATATTAATTATTGTTGAAACAATGAATAAATCAAAACTTATTGGTGAGATTAATCGTTTACGAAAAGAAAAAAATGCTGTCATCATGTCCCATTTTTATCAGACAGATGATATACAAAATATTGCTGACAAAGTAGGAGATAGCCTGGCTTTAGCTCAGTGGACTATACAAACTGATGCTGACATTATTGTATTGTGTGGTGTTCATTTCATGGGTGAAACAGCCAAAATCCTTTCACCCGATAAAAAGGTATTGATTCTCGATGTGGAAGCAGGTTGTTCTTTGGCAGAAAGCTGTCCTGCAGACAAGTTTGAAGAGTTTATCAAAGCACATCCCGACCATACTGTGATCAGTTATGTGAATACAACTGCTAATGTGAAAGCTTTGACAGATATAGTGGTTACTTCAACCAATGCAAAGAAGATCATTGATCAATTACCTTTGGATGAAAAAATAATATTTGGTCCTGATAAGAATTTAGGTAATTATATCAATAAGATAACCGGTAGAAATATGTTGTTGTGGGATGGTGCGTGTCATGTGCATGAGAATTTTTCCATTAAAAAATTGATACAATTGAAAGAAGAACATCCTGATGCCGTTACTATTGCTCATCCTGAATGTCCTCAATCTTTATTGATTTTAGCGGACTTTATTGGTTCTACACAAGATTTATTGAATTATACAACCAATTCTGAGTATAAAAAATTTTTAGTAGCAACAGAATCCGGTATTTTACATCAGATGAAAAAAAATAATCCGGATAAGATGTTTATTCCTGTACCACCAAACGATAGTACTTCTGCTTGCAATCAGTGTAGTTATATGAGATTGAATACCCTGGAAAAATTGTATTTATGTTTAAAAAATGAAAGTCCGGAAATTTTAATTGATAAAGCTTTAAGACTAAAAGCCTTAAAACCAATTATCAAAATGTTGGAAATGTCTTGATTTATTTTCGAATAAATTTATAGACTTTATCGTTTCTCCTGACTAATTCTTTTGTTTTAACAGAAAAGTACTCGCCTTTCGCTGCTTTGTTGACTACCTGAAGATCTACACGCAGTTCTTCAATGATGTCTTCATATACGCCTGTTGTTTCACCTATAATGAGTATTTCATCACCTTTAGAAATATATTGTGCTTCTATATATATTTCTGCAACGCTAATTTTAGTGAAATAGTTGGTTACTTTGCCTATGTACACCTTTTTATGTGTAGCAGCAGAACCGTAATTAGCGCTCCACTCCCCCAGTCTTTGTCCAAGATAATATCCGTTCCAAAATCCGCGGTTAAATACCTTGCTTAACCTCTTGTTCCAATTATCAATTTTTTCCTGTGTGAAATCATCTTCTAAATAGGCTTTTACTGCTTCTTTATAGCAAGCCACAACTGTTTTGACGTACTCAGGTCCACGAGCTCTACCTTCAATTTTAAAAACCCTAACACCGGAATCTAGCATAATATTCAGAAAATCAATGGTTTTTAAATCTTTGGGAGACATGATGTATTCATTATCGATTTCCAATTCAATTTCAGAATCTATATCTCTTACGATATAACCCCTGCGACAAATTTGATTGCAAGCTCCCCTGTTGGCAGATAAATTTTTTTCGTGTAAACTTAGGTAACATTTTCCGGAAACCGCCATACATAAGGCACCGTGACAAAACATTTCGATGCGAACCAAAGCACCGTTTTTTCCTCTGATATTTTGATCTATAATTGCTTGATAAATCTTTTTTACCTGTTCCAGGTTTAGTTCACGCGCCAATACAACTACATCGGCAAACTGCGCATAAAACTTCAAAGATTCTATATTAGAGATGTTTAATTGTGTGGATAAATGCACTTCAACACCAATGGAGTTGGCATACATCATGGCAGCTATGTCTGAAGCGATAATAGCGGAAACCTGTACTTCTTTTGCTATATCTATAATTTCTCTCATCAGTGCAATATCTTTGTCATATAATATCGTATTGACGGTCAGATAAGATTTTATGTTATTTTCATTGCAAGTTGCTACAATTTTACGTAAATCATCGGTCGTAAAATTATTACTGGATTTACTGCGCATATTCAGTTTTTCTATGCCAAAATACACAGAATCAGTACCAGATTGTATAGCTGCAGCTAAGCTCTCCCATGATCCAACGGGAGCCATGATTTCTATATCTTCACGTCTGAGATTATTCATTGATAGCGAGGCGTTAATTTATTGATTTGTATGGCTGTACCTATTCGTATTTGATGATATGGAAAACTACGAATGCCATATTGATATTGAGTAAATATATTGAAAATTTGATATTGATAATTTATTTTTGTTTGAAAAATAAGGGGATTATCACCATAATCATTTCCATATGCAGGATGTTTATGCATCCATCCATCATATCCTGCAATGGTATTTTCCCATTTCCAATGCTGATTACCTACAATCAATTTCACACCATAAATAGGAGCATCATTTTGACGACTACCGGTAGTTTCCCAGCACAGAAATCCTATATTTCCCACCAGTCTGATTTCATTCAGAATATTATTTCTGAAGAAAATAGATTTTCCTGCTTCCAAATCAAAATAATAACCCGGTGTATCAAAATATCGTCTTTCTTTAAAGTTTGTCCCGGATGCTGTTTTTAATGTTGAGTTCAGGATAACTGCAGGCTTTATTGCACCTTCTTTTAGTATTGAAATTCTTGTCTGTACATAAAAATCTCCCATTGCCCGTCCCTTGGTATTGCCGTTCATATCGCGTTCGATACTTAGTGCATCTGTAACTTGATAATGTTCTAAAATACTGGTCCATATTTTAAAGGAAACTCTTTTTGGCAATAGAGGTACATCTATTTTGATATAGGCATTTTGAGTTTGGTCTTCAAAACCGAAATAATAGTCGCCCATCAACTCCAAAGTGGTTTTATCCGTAATGGTAGCATCTGCAAATTCAGGAACCGGATTGGCATTCGGACCAAACCAGGCAGGGGAATATCGAACTGTTTGCGCAACAATTTTTCCCGATATAAGAGCTATAGCTATTATGAAGAAAACGTACCTCATACGTTTATTATTTGTTGTTTTATTGTCGTATGAATTCTCAATGAACCAAATTAATCAATTATTTTGCTTGTTGGTTAAATTGGTTCGTGTTCGACTTATATTTAATAATTTACAAATCTACATGATATTTTTTAATTTTGTAGCTCAAATTTATTGATGATGAAAATTGCCCACATACAATTTCAGGATAAGCCTTTGTTTTTAGCTCCTATGGAAGATGTGACCGATCCGGCTTTTCGTCTGCTCTGTAAGCGCTATGGTGCTGATATGCTATATACTGAGTTTGTATCGTCAGAAGCCCTTATTCGCAGTGTCAATCGCACCAAACAAAAATTGACCATTTATCCTGAAGAGCGACCCATCGGTATTCAGATTTATGGTCATGATACCGACTCCATGGTAGAGGCGGCCAAGATTGCAGAAGAGGCGAATCCTGAGTTGATTGATATTAATTTTGGTTGTCCTGTCAAAAAGGTAGCTCGCAAGGGTGCCGGAGCCGGTCTGCTGAAAGATATTCCTCGAATGTTGGATATTACCACAAAAGTAGTTAAAGCCGTTAAATTGCCTGTAACGGTCAAAACTCGCCTGGGTTGGGATGAAGAGAGTAAAATTATTGTTGATTTGGCTGAACAGTTGCAAGATTGTGGTATCGCTGCTTTGACCATACATGGCAGAACCCGTTCTCAAATGTATAAGGGTGAGGCTGATTGGAGTTTGATAGCTGAAGTAAAAAATAATCCGCGTATGCATATTCCGATTATTGGTAATGGTGATATTATTACGCCTGAACGAGCTTTGGAATGCTTTAATAAATATGGTGTAGATGCGGTGATGATTGGACGTGGAACCATTGGTCGTCCCTGGTTATTTGCCGAAATCAAACATTATTTTAAAACCGGTGAAATTATACAAGCATTAGATTTTAATCAGCAAAAAGAAGTTTTAAAAGAACATATTTTGGCTTCTGTCAAGTGGTTGGATATGGATGATGATATTCCCATAGAATCCCTATATCATCAAAGATTGAAAGGTATTCTTCATAGTCGAAGACATTTAGCTGCTACGCCCGTATTCAAAGGTATTCCTAATTTTAGGGAAACGCGCGTTGCTATGTTGCGTGCAGATACTTTGTCCGAGTTGTTTGAAATTATAGATGGGGTAGAGAGGTAATGTATTTATCTTAAATCTCTAAAACTAAACTTCAAATTCAACAATTCTTATCCCGTTTTCAGTTTCAGCTATTTTTACTTTAACCATATCATCAGGCAGCAAGCGTTTAATTTTTTCAGGCCATTCGATGAAGCAGTAATTTCCTGAATAGAGATAACCAGTTACGCCAATATCCGTTGCCTCGCTTTCTTTTTCGATTCGATAGCAATCCATGTGATAGATAATATTCCCATCCGCACCTAAATATTCGTTGACTATAGAAAAGGTAGGGGAGTTAATCATATCTTCAACACCTAAGTTTTCGCAAATGGCTTTTATGAATGTTGTTTTACCCGCACCCATTTCTCCATAAAATGCAAAAACTTTTTTGTTTTTTATTTTTTTGATAAAGTCTTGCGCCGCAATATTTATCGCATTTAAATTTTCTATATAGATCGTTTCTTTATTCAATTTCGTTTTATTTTGGGTTTTGATGTTAATAATTTTAAAATTCGTCTTTTTTGAGTGCTTTGTTTACGTGCAATCTTTCGAGTTTTTTCAAATATTCGATTCTGAAGGCTTCAAATCATTGTGAAAATGTTTATAAACCTTTGATGCTCTGCTTTTTCCGACTATTTTTTCAATTTCATCCAAATCTGCGTTCTGAAGTCTTTTTATGCTTTTGAAGTGTTTCATCAGTTCAATTTTTGATTTTTCGCCAATTCCGGGAATATTATCCAATTCTGAAGTTTTTTGGCCCTTACTTCTTTTATCCCTGTGAAATGTGATGGCGAATCTATGGACTTCATTTTGAATATTGGCTAAAAATTTGAAAATTAAATCATTAGGACTAATTCCGATAGATTTTGGAGGAAATCCGAACAATATTTCCCGTGTTATATGTTTTTTGTTTTTTACCAAGCCAACTATAGGAATAGTTATATTAAGCTCATTTTCAATTACTTGTCTAACCGCTTCCATCTGACCAATACCTCCGTCAGTCAAGATTAAGTCGGGTAGGGGAGATTCTTCTTTGATAAATCGGGAATATCTTCTTCTTACAACCTCTCTCATAGATTCATAATCGTCCGGACCCTCTACTGTTTTAATATTATACTTCCTGTAATCTTTTTTAGAAGGCTTTCCCTTTTTGAATACCACGCAAGCACCAACGGCATCGCTTCCTGATATATTTGAATTGTCGAAGCAATCTATGGTCATTGGAAGTTTTTCCAATTTCAATTTTTCTTGAAGATTTTTCAAGATGGCAGTAGTTCGTTGTTCCGGATTCAATTTTTCCTTTTGCTTTAATCTGTCAAATTTATATTGTTTGACGTTTTGCATGGATAAATCCAATAATTTCTTTTTGTCTCCTCTTTGTGGAATCGTGATGTTGATACCTTCTATTGGGAATTCAATCTCGAAGGGTAAAATGATTTCTTTTGTTTCTCCCGGAAATTTTCTTCTAAGTTCTGTGATGGCACTAGCTAATAAGTCTTCTTTTGTTTCGTCCGTTCTTTTTTTATACTCAATGGTATAACCTAAAATGATACTTCCTTTGGAAATACGCAGCATATTGATATAGCTTGAATTTTCATCTTCATCATACCCAAACACCTCTGTTTCTTCCAATACTGTATTGGTAATAATTGATTTTGCCTTATAGTTTTCTAAAATTTCATATTTCTGTTTCAACACATTTGCTTCTTCAAAGCGCAATTCTTTTGAAAGTGTTTTTATTTCAACCATGATGGATTTGCTCAGTTCATTAACTTCACCTTTGATAATTTTTTCTGCCTCATGGATATATTTTTCATATGCTTCTTCAGTTTCTGATCCTATGCATGGTCCATTACATTTATGAATATGGTATTGCAAACAAACCGAATATTTCTTTAAATCTATGTTCTCTTTTTTTAGATTCAACTTACAGGTTCTGATTGGATACAATTCATGAATTAATTCAAGCAAGGAGTTTACCGCCCAAACAGATGTGTAGGGTCCAAAGTATTTTGACCCATCGTTAATCAGTTTTCTTGTTTTGAATATTCTTGGAAATGCTTCTTTTGATATGCATATGCTTGGATAGGATTTGTCATCCTTCAGCATCACATTATACCTTGGCTGATGTTCTTTAATCAGATTGTTTTCCAGTAGCAGTGCATCACCTTCTGTATCGACTATGATGTATTTCAGGTCGGCAATATTCTTGACCAATACATTTGTTTTCCCACTATGGCTTTTACTGGTAAAATATGAGGAGACTCTTTTCTTCAGACTTTTCGCTTTTCCGATATAAATGATTTCTTCTTTTTTATTGATAAATTGATATACTCCCGGCTTATCCGGAAGAGAAGCTATCACGTTTTTTAATTTATCGGCTTGAAGATTCATATCGAATATTTAGAAATTGTTCCACGTGAAACAATATACTTATCTTCCCAATAAAACAAGCAGCACATTGATATCGTTGGGAGAAATGCCCGGAATGCGGCTGGCATGACCAATGGTCTCCGGATCTATTTTGAGTAGTTTTTCACGCGCTTCTGTTGAAATTGATTGCACTGCATTATAATCAATACGTCCCTTCAAAGGGATATTTTCCAATCGTTGCAGTTTATCAGCAATTAATCTCTCTCTCTCGATATAACCGGCATATTTGATGATGACTTCGGCTGCTTCAATTATTTCTTCAGTACGTTTGGGAATGGCTTGAACTTTCGCTTTTAATGCCGGAACTGCTTCCGCCAATTCAAGTATGCCAAATTGCGGACGAAGTAATAAATCATGCAGGCGCGTACTATGCCTGAGTTCCGAAGAATCAACAGATAGTAAAAAATCATTGATTTGATTAGGCTTTACTAAATGCGCTTTCATAAACTCAGTGAGTTTGTTTAACTCTTCTTTTTTGTAATTCAATTGTTCTATGCGGTCAGCTTTGGCTAATCCCAATGCAGCACCCTTTTCACTCAAACGCATATCTGCATCATCCTGGCGCAAAAGAATTCTGTATTCTGCACGAGAAGTGAACATACGGTAAGGTTCATCAACACCTTTGGTAACCAAATCATCAATTAACACACCTATATAAGCCTCGTCACGTGCCAGGGTGAATGGTTCACCACCGTGACAGTTGATGTGAGCATTAGCACCGGCAATCAGTCCTTGTCCCGCAGCTTCTTCATATCCGGTCGTGCCATTCACCTGTCCGGCGAAGAATAAATTTTTTATTTTTTTTGTTTCAAGCGTATGTAGTAATTGTGTCGGATCGAAGAAATCATATTCAATGGCGTATCCAGGCCGGTAGAGTTGGGCATTTTCCAGGCCCTTGATTGTATGTAAGGCACGGATTTGAATATTATAGGGTAGGGAAGATGAGAAGCCGTTGATATAATATTCATGTGAATAAGCCCCTTCCGGCTCCAGGAATAGCTGGTGAGAAATTTTATCTTCAAAAGTGACGATTTTAGTTTCTATGCTCGGACAATAACGCGGTCCTATGCTTACAATTTGCCCATTGTAAAGCGGAGAATCATCCAGTCCTTGACGTAAAATCTCATGGGTTTGTTCATTGGTATAAGTAATCCAACAACTCCTTTGTGGCATTACTCTTTTTACGTCTTCTAAATAAGAAAACTGATGAAAATCATCATCTCCGGGCTGCTCTGCAGTTTGGCTAAAATCAATGGTTCGTCCATCAATGCGGCAAGGCGTGCCGGTTTTCATCCTGTCTGTAGTAAAACCCATGGATTGCAACTGTTCGGTGATCCCATATACCGCCGGTTCTGACAGTCTGCCACCCATCATTTGAGTTTTACCAATATGAATTAATCCGGAAAGGAAAGTACCGGCAGTAAGAATAACAGCTTTAGCTTTCATTTCTATCCCCAAGGCAGTGATTACGCCTGTGACTGCACCATCCTTGAAGGTCAGCTGTTTAACTGTATCTTGCCAGATATATAAATTCGGAGTATCAGTTACAATTTTAAGCCATTCCTGAATAAATTGGTTTCTATCGTTTTGTGTGCGAGGACTCCACATGGCAGGACCTTTTGAGCGATTGAGCATGCGAAATTGTATCGCACTTTTGTCGGATACAATACCCATTTGTCCCCCAAGAGCATCTATTTCTCTGACTATCTGTCCTTTAGCCACTCCTCCTACCGCGGGATTACAACTCATTTGACCTATCTTGTTCATATCCATGGTGATAAGCAGTGTTTTGGAACCCATATTAGCAGCGGTAGCAGCAGCTTCATTGCCGGCGTGACCGGCACCAATCACAATTATGTCGTATTTGAAATCCATTTATCTTATTAATTATGAGGATGTTTCAAAAGATATTCTACTAAAAAACAGCAAGGCGTTTTATGTTAAGTTCATTATTCTCTCTTCATTTTTTGGCTTGAACCAAAAAACGAAGCAAAAAAGTTCAAGACTGTGCGTGCTTTGCTCAAAAAACTTGCGCTCAATTGACTAAATCGTTCAAACTCAGCGGTGTCTCATAAGCGCCCAACTGCTGCGTTACTTTCGATATTCGGGCTCAATCACATACTTCAGTATGCTCCTTTGCCCTCAATCTCAGTGCCTTGCATTTAGACACTTCTAAGACACCTTACGGGTTTTTGACTGAATATTTGCAGCTCAAACAAGAACGATTCTTTACGTCAATCTCACTTATTTTTCAGCTCACCAGGCAAGGTCGGTTTGCACCCTGCAGCATTTTTGACCTCGCGACCACGAAACTCAGAACCCGCAACCCCGAATATCAAAAGTAACGTAGTAGTCGGATACTCTTATATTGAAACACCGCCTGCAAAAATACAAAAATGTTGTCAGATTTTATATTATTATGACACTGTGAGCTTACATTGTTTGAACCTCAAGAGTTTTCGAGAAAGAGGTAATGAAAAGAGATAATTGAGTTCTGAGTTCAATGTAAAATTGGTTCTCTTCCTTCTAATCTGCTCAAACAAACATTTAACATAAAAGTTTTATTTTTTATTTGCTTTCAATTGGGATTAAAGTATCTTTGTGAGCAAATATTTATATTTATAAGACCAAAAATAATGAAAAAGACCCGCGTACTTGCTTTCTTTTTAACCATTACTTTCCTTGTATGTTTTTCTCCCACTCTGCATGCTAAATTAACAGAAGATGATTTTGAGAATGTTCAAATTATCCCTGAAAAAGAAGCTCTAATGCTGCACTGGAACATTGATTATGAAACCTTTAATCGTATTCAAGAGCAGGAAAGCTACATCATTATCGCGTATGCTACACAGGCCGAGGTGAAGAAAGCGGGTTTTTCTGAAGATGAGGGATGGTCTTATGTTGCTGACATTCCGATTGATGAGACGGCCTATTTTATTGATGATTTGAAAGGCGGTGAAAGTTATTTCGTAAAACTTGGAGTGCAGACGGAAAAAGGGATTTCATGGTCAAGTGTTCAGGAGGGTGAAACAGCCAAGCCCTGGGGCCTCTTTGATTTTTTAACGTTAATAGGTGCATTGGCTTTGTTCCTTTTCGGAATGAAAATCATGAGCGATGGATTGCAGAGAATGGCCGGGAAAAACCTCAGAAACATACTTGGAACCTTTACCTCTAACCCTTTTAAAGGTCTATTGACAGGATTGGGTATCACAGCTTTGATTCAGTCTTCATCGGTTACGACGGTTATGACAGTTTCCTTCGTGAATGCCGGTATCCTTTCGCTGACGCAATCAGCAGGTATCATTATTGGAGCTAATATCGGTACGACTTTGACTGCCTGGATTGTTGATTTTTTTGGCTTTAAAATGGATATTGGACCTTATACGCTGATTATGCTGGCTGTGGGTTTACCCATACTTTTCCTCAAAAATCCAAAATTTCAAGGATTGGGTAATGGCATCATCGGTTTCGCTTTACTCTTTATGGGTTTAGGTTTTTTGAAAGCTTCTGTTCCCGATATTAGCCACGATACTCCCATTGTACAATATTTTGTCTCACTGGGGGACATCCCGTATTTTAGCACCCTCATTTTTGTTGCTTTCGGTGCTTTGCTTACCGTTATCATTCAGTCTTCATCGGCTACTGTTGCATTGACAATGACACTGATGGCTACCGGTGCCATACCTTTTGAGATAGGTGCTGCCATGGTGTTGGGAGAAAACATAGGTACGACCATAACTGCTGAATTAGCTGCTACAGTGGGGAATGTACATGCGAAAAGAGCAGCAAGAATACATTCAACCTTTAATATAACAGGGGTAATTTGGGTACTTCTCGTTTTCCCGTTTTTTCTGAAACTTGTCACTTTCCTGACTGAAACAATCTTTGGTGGAAATCCTATCCTCAATACTGCAGAGTACGGCAGCACGGGTTTGGCAGTTCTACATACCACATTTAACGTTACCAATGCATTAGTCCAGATATGGTTTATCCCATATTTGGTTAAATTTGTCGAGTTTTCCGTTAAATCTCGTGGTAAAAAAGATGAGCAATTTCGCTTGGATTACATAAAAAGTCCCAAGGCAACACCGGAACTTTCCATTTTAGAAGCTAAAAAAGAAATAGCCAAATTTGGTGGTTTGACGTCCTCAATGTCTTCTTTTACAAGAGATCTCTTGTTAGAAACAAGTTCCAACAAACAGTATGAAATCCTCGAAAGGATAGCCAAATATGAGGAGATTACCGACAGGGTAGAGGTTGAAATCGGACGTTATCTCAACCAGATTGCAAGTGGTAATATTGACGTGCAGCTGGCAACACGCATTAATGGGATGAATAGTGCTGTGAATAGCCTGGAAAGGATTGGGGATATATTCTATCAAATATCCAAAAATATTGAGAAGAAGAATACTGAAGGAATTGAATTTTCAGAGTCACAAAATAAGAAATTGATTGAAATGTTTGATTTAATCGATGAAGCATTTCAAGTCATGAGTCAAAATCTTCAGAAACATTCTCATGAAGTTTCTATTTATGAGGCAATAGAAGTGGAACGAAGAATTAATCAAAAGAGAGATGAGCTCAGACAAGATCACTTTGATACAATGACAACCAATGATGTTGAATTCCAAATCGGAAGGAGCATTATTTACAATAATATATTCTCATTATTAGAACGTATCGGAGATCATATTCTGAACGTGACGGAAGGTATTACCGGAAAGTATTAATTTAAAATCAGCCTGAAACCACTTTTAATCCTATAATAGAAGCGATCAAGGTAAAGATGAAAAAAAGTCGGAGAAAAGTTGCCGGTTCCTTGAATACGAATATTCCCATTAATACTGTGCCTACTGCACCTATGCCCGTCCATACGGCATAAGCAGTACCAACAGGCAAGCTCTGCACAGCCTTCACCAAGAGCGCCATGCTGATGGCCAGCGTAACAACAAAACCCGCATACCACCAGTACATCTCTGTGCCGGTGGTTTCTTTTGCCTTACCAAGACAAAAAGCAAAGGCAGTTTCGAACAAACCGGCAATAACTAAAACAATCCAATTCATATCAATAGTTTGCCGGCAAAAATAAGTAAAATTGCGGGAACTTACCTCAGTTTGGATAAAAACCCCAATCCATATCCGAAAAGCTGAGTGAATGAGGTCACAATTGATAACAATCCTATCTTAATACTTTTGTTTTGGATTGATGAATCTACGAAAACTATCAGGCAGAAAAGTAACAATAATCCCCATATAATCGGAATAAAGAATCCTGTTATCAAAATTGAAATCACACCAATTACAAAGATTGAGGGCAAGAAATGAACAAGCTTCAGCGACTCAGGATGTTTTTTCCACAGGGCAATTCGTGCTGCTCCCGAATGAAAAACCTGGCGGTAAAACTTGGCTAAATTCACCCTGCGTTTGTGATAAACATAGGCTTCAGGAAATAAACGTACGGTATAACCTGCCTTGAAAATACGTATGCTAAAATCAATATCTTCTCCGTAACGCATACTGGAAAATCCACCTAAACTTCTGTAAACATCAGTCTTTACACCCATGTTGAAACTTCGGGGATGAAATTTTTCCAATCCGTCTTTTTTGCCTCCCCGTATGCCACCCGTGGTAATCAATGAGGTCATGGCATAATTTACAGCTTTTTGCATGTCACTGAAATTTTCATGTGCAGCATCAGGACCTCCGAATGCATCGCAAGGATTAGCGTTGAGCTCTTCACGTATGTTTTGAATATAGTGTTTAGGGATGATGCAGTCAGAGTCAAGTATGAGCAAATAATCACCTTTGGCTTGTTCGGCACCGTAATTTCTACTGCCTCCCGGTCCGGAGTTTTCCTTAAACAGGTATTTTATATCCAATTCTCCGGCATATTGTTTACAAATAGCTTCACAAGTATGGGTAGAGCCATCTTCAACTACTATGACTTCAAACTTTTTGTCCGTTTGTTTGGTCAGTGATTCTAAAAGCTCTTTAACCTCGTCGGGGCGGTTATAAACCGGGATGATAATTGAAAATAACATGGGTTCTTCAAGTTCTATATTACATGCAAAGATATACAATACCTCGAAATACCATATAATTTATAGGGTTATTTTGCTGATTCTTAAACGTACAATCCTGAGCTCGAATATCGAAAGCAATGTGGTTACTGAGCGAAGTCGAAGTGCAGCAGTTGAACAATATGAGGCATTGCTTTCTGTCAAATTGTCAGCCTTTCTCCCACTGGCATTTCTTTTGACCAACGCGGGGCACTGAATTTTAAATTTTAAACAATCATTATATGGCAAAAGGAAGTATTGGGGTAACCAGTGATAATATTTTCCCCGTAATTAAGAAATTTTTGTACAGTGACCACGAGATTTTTTTGCGTGAATTGGTGTCGAATGCTGTAGATGCTACCCAGAAGTTGAAGACGCTTGCTTCTGTGGGCGAGTTCAAAGGCGAACTGGGTGAGTTGAAAGTTTATATCAGCATTGATAAAAAGAAAAAAACACTGACGGTTTCTGACAGGGGCATAGGGATGACGGCTGAGGAAATTGATAAGTATATCAATCAGATTGCCCTTTCAAGTGCTGAAGATTTTATTGAAAAATATAAAGATGATGCTCAGGCAATTATCGGACATTTTGGTTTGGGTTTTTATTCTGCTTTTATGGTTGCCAAAAAGGTGGAGATTTTTACTCAATCTTATCAGGAAGGTGCCGTTGCACAACACTGGACTTGCAAGGGTGATCCGGAATATACCCTGGAAGATACGATCAAATCAGATAGAGGTACGGATATCGTGTTGCACATAGATGACGACAATAAAGAGTTTTTGGAAGAAGCCAGAATTTTAGAACTCTTAAAGAAATATGCGAAGTTTTTGCCTGTGGAAGTCGTTTTCGGCAAGAAAAAAGAATGGAAAGACGGCAAGGAGGTAGAAACCGATGAAGATAACGTTATCAACAACACCACTCCGGCATGGACAAAAAAACCAGCTGATCTGAAAGATGAGGATTATAAAGAATTTTACCGCGAATTATATCCCTTTTCTGAAGACCCTCTGTTCCATATCCATTTGAATGTTGATTATCCTTTCAATCTTACAGGTATTTTGTATTTCCCTAAAATCAAAAACAATATTGAGTTGCAGCGCAATAAAATTCAATTGTACTGCAATCAGGTTTTTGTTACTGATCAGGTGGAAGATATTGTTCCCGATTACCTGACCTTGTTGCATGGTGTTATTGATTCACCGGACATTCCGCTGAATGTATCGCGCAGCTATCTGCAGAGCGATGGAAATGTCAAGAAAATATCCGGTCATATCACCAAGAAAGTAGCCGACAGATTGGCTGATATTTTCAAAAAAGAACGTCCTGAGTTCGAAGATAAATGGGATGACTTGAAGATATTCATTCAATATGGTATGTTGACTGATGAGAAATTTTACGAGAGAGCAGAAAAATTTGCTTTGTTGAAAAATGTAAATGGTAAGTATTTTACCTTCGAAGAATATAAAAAGTTGGTAGAAGGAAATCAGAAAGATAAAAACGACGATTTGATTTATTTGTACACCACCAACAAAGAAGAGCAGTACAGCTACATTCAACATGCGCAAGATAAAGGTTATGATGTGTTGATCATGGACGGTCAGTTGGACGTACATGCTATTAGTCAGCTGGAGCAAAAGTTTGAAAAGACACGTTTTGTCAGGGTTGATGGCGACACGATTGAGAAGTTGATTCAAAAAGAAGATGTATCTCAGGTAACCATCAGCGATCGGCAGCGTGATGAGTTGATCACCATTTTTAAATCTCAGCTTCCTGTTATTGATAAAACAGATTTTCTCGTTACTTTCGAACATTTAAGTCCGGAGACCAATCCGGTTTTCATCACCCAAAATGAATTTATGCGGCGTATGAAAGATATGTCGGCATTGCAGGGTGGCATGATGAATTTCTACGGTGAAATGCCGGATAGTTATAATTTGGTTGTGAATACTGCCCATCCGTTGATTGAAAAATTATTGAAGGATGAAGAAAAGGCATTGAAGGCAGAAATAAGTCCTGTTTATGAAGAATTGAAGCAGGTTGAAGCAAAGCATCAATCTCTGAAAGAGAGCCATAAGGACAAAAAATCCGAAGAAATACCTGCTGAAGAAAAAACAGAGTTGGAGAATTTAATGGGGCAAATTACTGCTTTAAAAGATAAAAAAGATGTGTTGTTGAGTACTTACGGTGGGGAGAACAAGCAAGTTGGACAGTTGATTGATTTGGCTTTGTTGTCTAATAATATGCTGAAAGGAAAGGCTTTGGCTGAGTTTGTAAAACGAAGCATAGAATTACTGTAGCGGTTTCTCTGTCGGCTTGTGGGCTGTGTAAAATAGAGAGAACAAGAGGAGTAGAATTATTTTTTTATTCCTCTTCGTTTTTTTGTAAAAAATGTGTACATTTGTTTTTCTTATTAATCGTCATTTGAATATAATTAACAGTCAATGGCTCAATTTTCCTCTGGCAGATTGAGTATTGGCACAGAAGATAAAAAGAATAATATTTAAACGTATGAAATTTGTAGCAAACAGTACTGTCTTACTAAGTCACTTGCAAGCTATCAGTCGCGTTATCAATGCAAAAAACACCTGGCAGATACTTGACAATTTTTTATTTGATTTAAATGGAAATCAACTGACCATGACCGCAACGGATATGGAGACTACTTTAATCACCCATATGGAGGTTGAAGAAGTTGAAGGATCCGGAAAGGTGGCGGTGGCATCGCGCCTGTTGCTTGAAACTTTGCGCGAGTTTTCCGATCAACCTCTAACGTTTGATATCAATGATTCAAACTTAGCAATGGTTATTACTTCCGCCAATGGTTTCTATAATTTTATCGGCCAAAATGGGGATGAATATCCGCTCTTGCCGGAGATTGAAGCTGATGCGCAGGAAATGACCCTTCCGGTTGAGACTCTGGAAGCGGGCATTAATAAAACTTTATTCAGTGCTGCCGATGATGAATTACGCCCGATAATGAATGGTGTTTATTTCGACATTGCACAGGATAGTTTAACTCTAGTTGCGACAGATGCACACAAACTTGTTCGTTACAAAACAAACTATACTGATGTCAAGTTGACTGATGAGACAGAAGGTGCCAGTTTTGTGTTGCCGAAAAAACCGGCAAACATGCTCAAAAGTATCCTGCCTAAAGAAAGCGGAGATGTGGTAGTGAGATTTGACAGGAAAAATGCTCATTTTCAGCTTTCTAACTATACCATGATTTGTCGTCAGGTAGAAGGAAAATTTCCAAATTACAATGCTGTCATTCCTCAGGAAAGTCCTTATAAGGTGATTGTGGACAGGCTCTCCTTATTGAATGCCCTGAGGCGTGTTTCTGTATTCTCCAATCAAGCGAATAATCTTGTGAAATTGGATATTGCCGACAATAAGATTGTTATGTCAGCTCAGGATATTGATTTTTCCATATCAGCAGAAGAAACCATCGATTGTCAGTTCGCTGAAAAAGGTATAAGAATAGGATTTAAGTCTGTTTTTCTTATCGAAATTCTCAACAATATCCCATCAGATGAAGTAATTATTGGATTGATTGATTCTTCACGTGCAGCCATTATTCTTCCCTTTGAAAACAAAGAAAATGAAGAAATTTTGATGCTCTTGATGCCAATGCTTTTGAATGATTAATATTGTGATTCTCTACATGATAAGCAGGAGAGCAGATTTTGTTTCTTCTGCTTTTTCTTTTACCCCTTTCTTTAGCTGATCTAAAGATATTTCCAACGAAATTTTAACATCTGCAATAATGAAACTTGAATTAAAAAATCCCTTGATTTTCTTCGATCTTGAAACCACCGGTATTGATATAGTGAATGATCGTATTGTGCAAATTGCGTATCACAAGGTTTATCCCAACGGAAAGGAAGAGTCTAAAAGCTTTTTAATTAATCCGGGAATTCCTATCCCGGCACAGGCAACTGCCATACATAATATTACCAATGATGATGTGGCTATGGCTCCGTTATTTAAACATGTGGCAAATGAGATAGCCAGAGATTTTGAAGGTTGCGATCTTGCCGGCTATAACTCCAATCGTTTCGATATTCCATTGCTGGCCGAGGAGTTATTGCGTGCAGAGGTCGATATTGATTTATCTAAAAGAAAATTTATTGATGTGCAGGTCGTTTTCCATAAAAAAGAACCCAGAAATCTGTCTGCCGCATATCAATTTTATTGCAACAAAGAACTGACGGGTGCTCATGATGCTACTGTCGACACCATGGCAACTTACGAAATTCTAAAAGCACAGCTGGAACTTTATCAGGATTTGCCAGCTACGGTAGAAGGCTTGTCAAAATACACGACCCAGAGCAACAACGTAGATTTTGCAGGAAGATTCATATATGATGAAAACGGTCATGAAGTATTTAACTTCGGCAAATATAAAGGCCAGAAAGTGTCGGATATATTAAAAAAAGATACAGGCTATTTCGGATGGATGTTGTCCGGAGACTTCTCCTTGCACACTAAAAAGGTTTTAATGAACATCAAACTCAGGGAGATGAGCAAATAGGTTTCAACCATAGAAATTTTTTGGCATAATGATTGATGCATTGTGCCCTTGCATTTTTATTGGCTTACGAATGAAATTCTTTTGTATTTTTTCGCTTCTTCTTTTCAGTTTTATGCTGAATGCTAATGATTTAGCTCAGAATAATCCTGCGACACCTACACGTACACCTGAACAAGAAGCTGTGATGCAAACGCAAAAAATGCAACAAGAATTAAATCTCGACAAAGAGCAAACTCAGGCTATTTATGAAATAAATCTTCGTCATGCGCGGGAGCGACAGGTTTCAAACTCAAGAAGTCAAGCCCTTGAGCGTGTGAAGAACAAGGATGCAGAGGTTAGACAAGTCCTGACACGGGATCAATACAATCGCTTGCAAGAAAAAAAATACGACCGCTATCCGTCCGGAAGTTCTTCTTTTCAACATAATTTGCCTCAAACGGGAACCTTGCAGCGCCGAACAGTTCCTGCCGGCAGTCAGCGTTCTGAGGCAATTCAAAAACGGATAGCAACTCCTTTGGAAAAAGCGGGGCGGTCAACTCCTCAAAGACGCGCAGTTCAACCCTCAGAGAGAGCAGACAGACAAGCTGTACCAAAATCTGCTCAGCCCGCAAATCCAACCCGGTCTGTATTGCCGGAAAGGAGGTCAGCAGTTCCACAAGCTAACCCTTCTCCTTCACAAAACAGAAATTCGAGACCTGGCGTTTCTCCTTCCCAACAACCTAAAGAAACCGGAAGACCACCCGCAAGAAGATAGTCATGCCCAATCCATATTTCCGATTCAAGCAATTTACCGTATATCACGATCTGTGTGCGATGAAAGTCGGTATAGACGGTGTGTTGCTAGGTGCATGGGCTCCGGTTTTAAAATCAGAACAAAATATATTGGATATTGGAACGGGTAGTGGATTGATTGCATTGATGTTGGCACAACGTACCGAAGCGCATATAGACGCCATTGATATAGATGCAGGAGCAGTAAAGCAAGCAAAAATCAATGTAAATGCGTCTAAATGGAACGATAGAATCGAGGTTTATCATCAGTCTTTGGAAGTATATGCAGCAAAAAGCACCCGGAAGTACG
>JAAYQF010000063.1 GCA_012519425.1 Bacteroidales bacterium
TAATTGCTTTTATATTACTTTACCTTGGTATCAAAAAGGAATATGAGCCTTTGTTGCTTGTTCCCATCGCCTTTGGCTTGTTGCTGGCAAATTTCCCCGGAGGGGGTATGGGCATTGTTCCTGCTGAGGAGATTGTTTTAGAAGGCGAACGTTACAAAAACCTGTTCGAGATTGCCAATGAATACGGCATCATGAACTATCTGTATTATAGTCTGATCAAGACCGGATTGCTACCTCCCATTATTTTTATGGGAGTAGGTGCAATGACCGATTTTGGACCTATGCTGCGTAATCTGAAGCTTTCTTTGTTTGGCGCTGCTGCCCAAATCGGTATTTTCACCGTTTTAATTGTGTCTGTTATATTCGGTTTTACACTAAATGAAGCCGCTTCTTTGGGTATCATTGGAGGTGCTGACGGACCAACCGCTATTTATACCACCATCAAATTGGCACCTCACCTATTGGGTCCCATTGCCATTGCAGCTTATTCTTATATGGCGTTGGTGCCGGTGATCATTCCGTTGGTTGCAAATATGCTCATGACCAAAAAAGAATTCAAGATCAATATGCGGGAGATGGATAAACTTTATCCGCCCAAATACCAGATCAAAAACTTGCGTGCGGTAAAAATTATTTTCCCCATCGTTTTAGGTTCAGTTACCGCTGTTTTTGTTCCTTCTTCAGTTCCCCTCGTTGGAATGTTGTTGTTTGGTAATTTGGTGAAAGAAATCGGTGCTGCCACCCTGCGTTTGTCAGAGGCTGCGACCGGAGCTATTTTAAATACTGCCACCATCTTTTTGGGACTGACCGTGGGAGCAACCATGACAGCAGACGTATTTCTATCCCCTAAGACTTTGGGCATTGTAGTGGGTGGGTTCATCGCCTTTGCCATCTCCATAGCCGGAGGCATATTAGCAGTGAAAATTCACAATATTTTTGCGAAGAAGAAAATCAATCCTTTGGTGGGTGCTACAGGTTTAAGTGCAGTGCCCATGGCTTCCCGCGTTGCCAATGAAATGGCTTTGAAGCACGATCCTACCAATCATATCCTGCAATACTGTATGGCAAGTAATATTTCCGGTGTAATAGGATCTGCCGTTGCAGCAGGAGTGTTGATTTCTATGCTTATGTAAAGAAAATTCTAAACTTTATAGTGTAGATTAAATCAACAAATACATCTGTCTTTTGTGCTGTGAAAACTAAGATTAAGATACTGAGTGTAGTGTTATTAACAGCGATTTATTGCTATGCAATCGGAATCGCCGCAACAACATCTGCACAGGTCAATCCCCAATACTATTCAACCACATCGGAAAAGGAGTATTGTGTGGACTTCTCAACAAAACTTTTCTATCACACTGCACAATACGAAAGCTCGGTAGATAATTGCAACAATCAACCTACCTTAAATATTAAAAACCCATTTAGCGTTTTTAATATACCCGGAGCACATACAAAAATAACAGAGCAACTATTCGAGTCAGTAATTACTCAATACATCAGCATTGCGAAAAACCTACTCATACGTTATCGAAAATCTGATCTGATTTTCCCCTTTCACTATTTCTGGTAAAATGTTTTTAAGGCATAAGGCAGCGTCTCATATTATCCAACTGCTGCGCTTCGACTTCGTTCAATAACCACGTTGCTTTCGATATTTGGAGCTCCGTGGTGCGGGTTCCGGGGTACGGGGCGCGTGGTCGCGAGGTAGTTGAATATTTGTTTTGAGAAGCCGCCATTAATAATCAGGACATAACGAAATTATTTATCAAGTCCTGTAAATCATTTTTTCAAACAACTTAAAAACAAAAAATATGAATATTACAGATTGGAAAACAGCCATCATTGGGCTGATTGTTATATTGGTATGTATTTCTCCCATCATTATTATGGTTCAATATAGGGCGATAAAAACAAAAAAAATGTTACAGTCGCTTCATAAAATAGCACAGCAACAAAATTGCAAAATCAGTCAACACGAATTTTGCAGCGACTTTGTTTTAGGGATAGATGAAGTAAAGAAGTTTGTATTCTTCCACAAACACAGAAAAGAAAATTCAATTTCTCAATATGTCAACCTTGCAAATATTCAAACATGCAAAGTTGTCAAGCAATCCAGAACTGTTAAGATGGGCAGTGACTCCATGTCAATGATCAGTCGTTTGGAACTCAGTTTTATACCAACCAGTAAAAACCAGGAAGAACAAAACTTTCTGTTATTTGATGAAGAGATAAACAAACAACTAAGCGGAGAGCTGCAATTCAGCGAAAAATGGTCTCAGATTATAAATGGTTACCTGGGGAATAAGAAATGATAAAGGAATACGCGCTCCGGGGTTTCTGAGTCTTATAAAAAGGGATATTCGTTTAATTCAAATTTTTGAGCACGATTGATATATATGTTGCCATGTCTTCAGTAGTTGATTATCCCCGTTTTGAGCCATTAAATGCAAATACAGGGGAATATTCAAAAATGCAAAGAAGCTGTCTCGTTTTTGAGACAGCTTCTTTTTTATCAGTACTCGGAGCGGGACTTGAACCCGCACAGCCGATAAGGGCCAAAGGATTTTAAGTCCTTCGTGTCTACCATTCCACCACCCGAGCAGGAATGACTCCTGTGACTCTTAACGAGCTGAGCGAAAAACGGGACTCGAACCCGCGACCCTAACCTTGGCAAGGTTATGCTCTACCAACTGAGCTATTTTCGCGTATATTTCAACATTCTGCATTATTTCTCAGTTGGTAGAGCATATTTATTGTCAACTCTTTGGCAACTGAGCTATTTTCACACAAAAGCGGCTGCAAATATAATAAGATTTTTTTAATCTAACGAAAAAATGAAAAAGAACGACAAAGTTTCTGGGTTTCAAAAAAAAGAGCTGTCTCGTTTTAAGACAGCTCTTTTTTTTGAAAATCTGCTCTTTAAGCTAAACTAACAAACAATTCATTTTCTACTTCCTTCAGAATTATTTTACCTTCACGGGCCAGCCAGCCTAGAGCCATGTTTAATTCCCTTTCTCTGAGTTTTGTAACTCTCTTAACAGCTTTGACATTTTTTTCGCCTTCTTGTAGCGCATGCCAAATCAATCCGGCATTTTGTCCAATTGTTTCTTTTTTCATCGTTTTTTTGTTTAATTGATTTGAAATTTAGTCACTCACGTGATTCGGGCGCAAAGTTAATCAAATATGTTATATAACACAAATTAATGAATTTTTTGTCGCATGCCGTCTAAAAAATGCTCTACAACATATTAATTTATATCATATGATCCATGACGGGAACCTATAAACAGGCAGCTAATACACGAATGGCTT
Organism: Bacteroidales bacterium; assembly: GCA_012519425.1. Lineage (GTDB taxonomy): Bacteria > Bacteroidota > Bacteroidia > Bacteroidales > Paludibacteraceae > Paludibacter. The sequence continues at coordinate 3,316 of JAAYQF010000063.1, forward strand.
AAACTTCCACACCACGCCAAAGAAGGAAACGTGGCACCTTTACACTCAAACTCTTTCTAAAATATTCGATGAAAAATCGAAACATCAAACTGCAGAAAATCTGCCGTCCGCTTTATGCCTTGTACTTCTTGACTATCACACTCGCATTATGTCCGCCAAAACCGAAGGTATTCGACAAAGCCGCATTCACAACACGTTTTTGTGCTTTATTAAACGTAAAGTTCAACCTATAATCAATATCGGGATCATCATCACCTTCTTCATGATTGATGGTTGGCGGAACTATATCATTTACCACAGCAAGTACGGCTGCGATACCTTCAACTGCACCTGCCGCACCCAACAGGTGACCGATCATGGACTTTGTTGAGCTAATATTTAATTTGTAAGCATGCTCACCAAAAACCTTGATGATGGCCTTGGCTTCCGACGGATCTCCGACCGGAGTTGCGGTGCCATGTACATTGATATAATCCAGGTCTTCAGGCTTCATACCCGCATCTTTCAAAGCTCTTTCCATAACCAAAGTTGCACCCAGGCCTTCCGGATGAGTGGCAGTGAGGTGATGGGCATCAGCTGACATGCCGCCACCGGCAACTTCACAAAGAATGTTGGCACCACGTGCTAAAGCATGCTCTAACTCCTCAAAAACCAAACATCCCGCTCCTTCTCCTATCACAAAGCCGTCGCGACTTGCACTGAAAGGACGGGAAGCTGTTTCGGGACTATCATTTCTGGTGGAAATGGCATTCATCGCATTAAACCCACCCACTCCACCCGGAGTGATCGAAGCCTCAGCACCTCCGGTGAGTATCACTTTGGCTTTACCTAAACGGATATTGTTGAATGCATCTATCATGGCATTGGTGGAAGAAGCACAAGCAGAAGCAACCGAATAATTCGGTCCTCTGAATCCATAAAGAATTGAAATGTGCCCCGCCGCTATGTCCGAAATCATCTTCGGAATAAAGAACGGATTAAACTTAGGACCCATTTCCTGGTGCTGATAGTAAAAGCCGATTTCCTGCTCAAAAGTCAAAATACCACCAATTCCCGAAGAAAAGACTACACCAACCTCATTTTTATCGATAGTATCAAGATCCAGCTTGCTGTTCTCAATAGCTTGTTTAGCAGCTGCTAAAGCATAATGAGTGTAAGGGTCCATCCTTCTGGACTCTTTTTTGTCGATATAAAGATTGGGATCAAAATCTTTTACCTCACAAGCGAATTTCGTCTTAAAAAGACTGGTATCAAATTTAGTGATCAAGGAAGCACCACTCTTGCCTTCAATAATACTATTCCAGAATTCCGGAATAGTATTACCAAGAGGAGTAATAGCACCTATTCCGGTTACTACAACTCGTTTTAATTCCATAATGTTCCGGGGCAAAAATTATTATAAGCTTTCGATGTATTTAATGGCGTCACCAACTGTAGAAATTTTTTCTGCCTGATCTTCAGGTATGGTAACTCCGAATTCCTTTTCGAATTCCATAATCAGTTCAACAGTGTCTAATGAATCTGCGCCTAAATCGTTAGTAAAGCTTGCAGAAGGTACTACTTCTGATTCATCAACACCTAATTTCTCAACGATAATCGCTTTAACTTTAGCTTGAATTTCTGACATAATTTTGTTTTTTTAAGTTGATAAATAAGATTTGTTTTTTAATTTTGCGATGCAAAGTAAATTAAATTTATTGACATATCATCTATTTTCTTGAAATATTTATTAATTTTTGCACAAAAAAGATTATTTTGAGCAATATTTCATCCGTTTATGCCTGTTAATATTGCATTGTTCGCTTCCGGTTCGGGTTCCAATGTTGAAAATATTGTACGTTATTTTTCTGATAAGCCCGATTTTCATTTTCCGGTTATTATCTCCAATAAAGCCGATGCATTTGTGCATCAAAGGGCTAAAACACTGCACATACCGTCTTTTACATTTACCAAAGATGATTTCTTTGACGGGCATAAAATCCTTGGAATTTTAAAGGAATATCAAGTAGATTTCGTAGTGCTGGCCGGCTTTCTACTTAAAATACCTCCTGCAATCATCAGTGCTTTCCCCAACAAAATTATCAATATCCACCCTGCCCTGCTGCCAAAATTCGGAGGGAAAGGCATGTATGGTCACCATGTGCATCGCGCAGTCATTGAAGCAGGCGAGACGCAATCCGGCATCACCATTCACTATGTCAATGAGCATTATGACGAAGGGAATATCATTTTTCAGGCCGTTTGCGAGGTGCTTCCGAAAGATACGCCGGACACCCTGGCAGAAAAAATACATGCATTGGAATACGAGCATCTCCCCTTAATTATCGAAAAACTTTGTAACAACTATTTTTAACCTTGTTTATTAATGCCTAATTGCCGATAAATCGAACAACCTGTTCAGATAAATGGATATGACCTAAATTCTATTAACAAGTACAATTTTGCCAATCAAAAAAATAGTTATATTTTTGCAGTCCGATTTTTTACCCAATCTCTGACAGCTAAGTGAGAACTGTGAATATTGCGTAGAAAATTTAATTTCAAAAACAAAAACAATGGACTTAATGAAAATTGCCCAACAGGCATTTTTAGTAGAGACAGATCATCCGGCATTCAAAGCCGGAGACACGGTGACAGTAGCTTATCGTATTAGAGAAGGTAATAAAGAACGTATACAGGAATTCCGTGGCGATGTTATCAAAATTTCCGGTCACGAAGGAAACAAACGCTTTACAGTTCGTAAGATGTCGGGTAACGTGGGTGTTGAACGTATTTTCCCTATGGATTCTCCGTTTATCCACAAAATTACTGTTAATAAACACGGAAAGGTACGCCGTGCCAAACTGTATTACCTGCGCAAGCTGACCGGTAAGAAAGCCAGAATCAAAGAAAGACGCATCTGATCTCTTCTTTTCAGAAGTGAAAGAATTAAAACGGGGAAAACATGGATAATTCAAGTTTTCCCCGTTTTGTTATTTAACACTCACTCAACCATCTCGAATCATGTGACTTTTCTTCATTTTTTTGTCTTGATACAAAAAAACGAAGCAAAAAAAATCAAGACTGTGCCTGCTTCGCTCACCAGTCAAAGTCAAGCATTATAGTTAAACAATATCGGAGTGACCATTTTAACTTAGTAGAAGTTTTTTAGTAACTCATCAACAGTGATTCCCTCACGACCCCGCACCACGGAACACGGAACTCGTTTCATCACAAATCTCCTCCTCTCCCCATGAAAATCGGAAATTATCATGTAAATTTGCACACGAAATACACAAACAACAGGCATGAAGTTTTTTAAAGAGGTCGGCAGGTATATGCTACTAATGCGCAAAGTGTTGGTTTTACCCGACAGATGGAAGATGTTTTTCCGCCAATTTCCGAAAGAGTTGGAAAAGTTAGGCTTACAGTCCTTGCCCATCGTGCTCATTATCTCCGTATTTATTGGGGCAATCCTGACCATCCAAACAAAATTAAACACTGAAAACCCCTTATTACCCACTTACAGTACAGGATTGGTGACACGCGACACTTTACTGCTTGAGTTTTCATCCACCATACTTTGTTTGATCCTCGCCGGAAAAATCGGCTCTAATATAGCATCTGAAATCGGGACCATGCGCATTACGGAACAAATCGATGCGTTGGAAATCATGGGTGTTAACTCTGCCAACTATCTGATCCTTCCCAAAATAGTTGCATTTGTCGTAATGATCCCATTTTTGGTGATTATCAGTATGGGTGTTGGATTAATAGGCGGATATCTGGTTGGAGTATTCAGCGATATAATCACGGTTGCAGATTATCTCCTGGGAATCCAGTATGCCTTTATTCCTTATTATGTATTGTATTCTCTGGTGAAATCTTTGGTGTTCGCCTTTATTATCTCTTCCGTAGCTGCTTACTATGGATATTACGCCTATGGAGGTGCGTTGGATGTTGGTAAGGCAAGTACCAATGCGGTGGTAAACAGCAGTATTTTGATCCTTTTCTTCAATCTGCTGATAACCAATCTTATGTTAAATTAAAAATACCTGGTCTCCTTCCCTGCTATCTCATTCAGTAAGTTATTGGCTAACCGGCTGGCTCCTATTCTGAAGTATTTTTTCTCCAGCCATCCCGTCCCAAGGATTTGTTTGACTATGGTATAATGTGTTGCTGCATCCTCTGCGGTCACAATGCCTCCGGCCACTTTGATCCCAACTTTTTCGCGGGTTTTTGCATGCCATGCTTTGACAGCCTGACACATGACATAAGTGGCTTCCGGCGTAGCTGACACAGCCGTTTTCCCGGTAGAAGTTTTAATAAAATCGGCACCTGAAGACATAGCTAAGACAGATGCCTTCTTAATTTCAGAAGCTGAAGGCAACACCCCCGATTCTATGATGACTTTCAAAGGAGCCTTTCTGCAAGATGCTTTCATCTCTTCCAATTCTTCCCTTACTTTTTCATATTTGCCGGAAAGAAAATTACCAACAGGCATGACCACATCAATTTCATCCGCTCCTTCCATCACAGCCATGGCAGTTTCGGCAGTTTTTATTTCAGCAAAAGTTTGGGATGCGGGGAATCCTCCGGATACAGCAACTGTGTTTACATCTACTTGTAGGGTTTTTTTTACGGTAGATATAAAATTGGGATACACACAAATTCCTGCAGGAAGTGGAGCTTCCGGAAAAATTTTGGACATCCTGTTTACCTTTTGCACCATTTTTACGATTTGCGCATCGTTGTCTGTACTATTTAATGAAGTCAAATCCACACAGCCCAGACAAAATTTATAAACTTCAGTATTTAAGTTGGCTGACAAATAAGTGTGAAGCAATTGCTCCACTTCCTGTCTAATTTGCCTGTCGTTTAAAGCAGCGCAATTGTATTGGGAAAAAAGTTCTTCGTAAATATTATTCATTTAATCTGGCAATTATGGTTTCATTACCGGTAGTTTGTTCACCCACTGTAACATAAATTTCAGCATCCATGGGCAAAAACACATCTACCCGTGAACCGAATTTAATAAAACCCAAATGTTCGTTTAGATGACATTCTATACCCGGATGAGCGTAAGTAACAATCCTTTGTGCCAATGCTCCGGCAATCTGACGCACCAATATCTGCGTTTTGGAAGGTGTTTCAATGACGATGGTAGAACGTTCGTTTTCATGACTGGATTTAGGGAGATAAGCTGCGAGGTGTCTGCCCTTGTGATGCTTGGTTTTCAGTACTTTACCAGCTATGGGATACCAATTTGCATGCACATTAAATATTGACATAAAAATGGAAATCTGTATCCTTTGATCACCAAAATACTCAAGTTCATCTGTTGGCTCGATCACCACCACACGCCCGTCAGCAGGCGCCACAACCAGGCTCGGATCATCTATTTCCATAATGCGTGTTGGATTGCGAAAAAAATACGCAAAAAAGACCATTACACCGGCAGATACCAAAGTTGTAATTGCCAGCAACACATTAGGAAATCTCAGATATACAAACAAATTGAGAATAAACAGGACGAATAACAACACCATTAATATCAGCCGCCCTTCTTTATGTACCCTGATGCGTTTCAATTGCTTTAATTTTAAGCGACAAAGGTAAATAAAAGCTTTAATTTTTCAAAGTCTGGTGTATTGCCTTCAGAGCCAACCGCCAAATTCACCCTACTGCTGTGTAAATTAAAAATTATCATGTAACTTTGTTGCCAAATCGTTAATTAATAGCATCCGCACTTGATGCTTTTCACAAAAATCAATTTTAACACACTCTGCATGAACCTCTCCATTCTTTCTGCCATTTCCCCCATTGATGGTCGTTACCGCTCCAAAACTGATCCATATGCTCCTTACTTTTCAGAATTTGGATTGATTTATTACCGCGTTAAAGTAGAAATTGAGTATTTCATTGCTTTATGTGAAATTCCGCTAAAGCAGCTGGAAACCGTGCCGGCTGATTCTTTTCCGAAACTAAGGGCTATATATGAGAATTTTTCCGAAGCGGATGCTCAGTACATCAAGATTATTGAAAAAACAACCAATCACGATGTGAAAGCAGTTGAGTATTTCATCAAAGACCAGTTTGACAAATTGGATTTGTCTACCTTTAAAGAATTTGTGCACTTCGGATTAACATCGCAAGACATTAACAATACTGCTGTACCCATGTCAATCCGGGATGCCATGCAGCAGGTCTATTATCCTGAAACAGCTAAGTTGATACGCACGTTGGAATACCTGGCTGATGAGTGGAGGGATGTTTCCATGTTGGCCAAAACACACGGACAACCGGCTTCTCCGACGAGACTCGGCAAAGAGATCATGGTATATGTACATCGCTTGAATGAGCAAATGGCTTTACTGAAAAGCGTTCCTCATGCCGCAAAATTCGGAGGTGCTACCGGTAATTTTAACGCTCATGTTGTGGCTTATCCTACCATCAATTGGAAGAAATTCGGGAATGAGTTTGTTACAGACAGATTGGGTTTGGTGCGTGAAAAGTGGACTACCCAAATCTCGAACTATGATCACCTGGCCGCGCAATTGGATGGAATTAAACGCATCAATAACATCCTCATTGATTTATGCCGCGATATATGGACCTATATTTCGATGGAATATTTCAAGCAAAAGATCAAAGAAGGAGAAGTTGGTTCTTCTGCCATGCCGCATAAGGTAAATCCCATCGACTTTGAAAATGCAGAAGGTAATCTGGGCATGGCGAATGCCGTTTGTGAATTTTTAGCCAATAAATTGCCCATCTCGCGATTGCAGCGCGACTTAACCGACAGCACGGTGCTGCGCAATATCGGAGTGCCTTTTTCACACACCCTGATCGCTTCCCAAAGCATCATGAAAGGTCTGGATAAGTTGTTACTCAATGAAGTAGCTATCTATAAGGATTTGGACAGGAATTGGGCTGTGGTGGCAGAAGCCATTCAAACCATTTTACGCCGTGAATCTTACCCCGAACCATATGAAAGTTTGAAAGCACTGACCCGCACCAATGAGGCCATTACTGCTCAGACTGTCAAGGACTTTATTGAAACTTTGGACGTAGAGGAAACAGTAAAAGAAGAGCTGAGGAGAATTACGCCAAGAAATTATACGGGTATTTAACGCATTGATGTTATGTTGAACATTATTTCTCTATTCAAGCGATTTCTCCCTCCCTACAAAAAATACATTGCAGGCAGTTTGTTGTTCAATTTACTGGCAACCATTTTTAGCTTATTTTCTTTTGCAGCCATCATACCGGTTTTGCAAATTCTCTTTAACCTAAAAAGGCCTGATGTTGTCTATATGCCCTGGACATGGGGCGACACGCTGTCGGATCTGGTTGCGGCTTTCAAAAACAATTTCTCTTATTGGCTGACTACCACCATCACTTCCATCGGACCGGGACTCACTCTGTTATACATAGGTCTGTTCTTAATTGTGCTGACTGCCCTGAAAACCGGCTCAACTTACCTGGGATTACGCACGGTTATACCTATGCGAACAGGGGTGGTCAGGGATATCAGAAACAAACTGTACAAAAAAATTGTTTCCCTGCCCATAGGATATTTTACGGAAGAAAGGAAAGGTGATATCATGTCACGGATGTCCTCTGATGTAACTGAAGTAGAGCAATCCATTCTGAATGCCGTAGATATGATCTTCAAAAACCCGATGATGATAGTCATTTATCTGGGAGTGATGTTTATAATGAGCTGGGAGTTGACGATTTTCGTCTTGTTGCTCTTGCCTTTTAGCGGCTGGCTCATTGGTATCATTGGCAGGAACTTGCGAAGAAAGTCGGCCGTCGCTCAGGCACAACAAGGAGAAATGCTCTCACAAATGGATGAAA
>JAAYQF010000064.1 GCA_012519425.1 Bacteroidales bacterium
AAAATTTATTTCTATGATACCGGTCTGCTTTGCTTTTTACTTGGGATCGAAAACGAAAATCACCTGCAAACGCATCCGCTGCGGGGAGCAATTTTTGAAAACATGGTGGTGTTGGAATTTTTGAAAAATCGCTTTAATGCAGGGAAACTTTCCAATCTTTACTTTTACCGGGATAAATCACAACGAGAAATCGATATCGTTCAAGAATTTGCCGACACATTCAAAGCCTATGAAATAAAATCAGCTTCCGTTTTTCATCCCAATTTTATGCACAATCTCAACTATCTGAAAAATCTTTTAAACGAAAAACTTACCTCAACACAAGTCATATACGACGGAGAGATTGAACTAAAGTCATCCAAAAATGGAATTGTTAATTTCAGAAATATATCGTTTTAGACTTACTACAATTTCCACATCATCTACCCGTTCTTTCTGATTGTAAATCTCGGATACTACTGATTCTACACAGTTATCAAACCAAGTACAATGATGACAGAAGGAGATATAGAGAAATACGGCACAGGTTTTCATCGCATACGAACAGCCATAAAAGACTATCCCGGAATGGAATTCAACTATGAGGAAATGCAAAATGGGTTTGTAAGTGAGTTGAGGTATGTGCCTGTAGATAAAAATAAAACTGATGTCCCCAATAATGTCCCCAAAAATGTAGAAAGGCAAGAAAAAATAATCAAGTATTTAAGATTAAATAAACAAACAAGTATGAATGAACTCGCAGGGTTGTTGAATGTAACGAGACGAACTATAAAACGAGATATTGCTGAACTAAAAGAGCAAAATAGGATAGAACGAGTAGGTAGCCCACGGACCGGCTATTGGAAAGTGTTGGATAATAAGTAGCTGCGGATTACGCAGATGAACGCAAGTCGCAACGACCCTTAACTCAGTAAGAACGATCGACCTCGTCTGGCGAGCCGAAAAATGAAGTGAAACTTATTTTCTAATGCTGAAAGTGTTAACAAAAATCAGTAAATTTGTAGGCTCAGTTTTTTCTAAAAATATACAATATTCAAATAAACGAGGCTATTAAAATCTGTTTTACATGGCTTTACCCATAAACATAAAAGAGCTGATAAAAGGCAATACCATTGAGTGGGAGCGGATTGAGTTTAAGGCGGGCTGGAATCCGGAAGGCATTATCCATACCATGTGTGCTTTTGCCAACGACCTTCACAACTGGGGCGGGGGTTACATTCTTGTCGGCATTGACGAGGAAAATGGTAAGCCTATATTGCCTCCATCAGGATTAAGCGAGAATAGTTTGGATAGCTTACAAAAGAAAATCGTGGAGTTGGGGTATCAAATTCAGCCTAATTATTTCCCTATCGTGCAGCCTTACATTCTTGAAGGCAGGCATATACTGGTACTTTGGTGTCCGGCAGGTGATTCCCGGATGTACACCGCACCTACTACACCAGGCAGTAAATCACAACGCCAACCCTATGTTCGTATTGGTTCTAATAGCGTCATAGCTAAAGGGGAAACTTATCGGCAACTGCTGGAACTTACGGCTCGTATTCCGTTTGATGATAGGACAAATAATCAGGCGGTAATTGATGATTTTGATTTGGGACTTATTCAAGCTTACTTGCAAGAAGTAAAAAGCGATTTGTATGCCGAAAGTACTCGCATATCATTAAGAGATTTATCGAAAGCCATGTATATAGCTAAAGGACCGGATGAAGATTTACGTCCAATCAATGTTGGCTTGCTCTTTTTCAGCAAAAGTCCTGAAAAGTTTTTCCCTCGCTCATGGATTGAATTGGTGTGGCATAAAGATGGGTCGGGACAACGGTTTGAAGAGCATTATTTCAAAGGCTGCTTACAAAATCAGTTGAGAAGTGCATTAAGCTTTATTCAAACGCATATTATATCGGAAAAAATCATTAAGCAACCGGATAAAGCAGAGGCATTGCGATTTTACAATTTCCCTTTTCGAGCTGTAGAAGAGGCTTTGTCAAATGCAGTATATCATAAAAGTTACGAGCGTCCGTCACCCATTGAAGTACAAGTGTGGGCGGATAAAATAGAGATATTGAGTTTCCCCGGTCCGGTGCCTCCGGTGGATCAGAAAGTGCTGAAAACAAAACACCGTATTGTGGCTCGTGAGTATCGAAACAGGCGTATCGGTGATTTCCTGAAAGAACTGCAACTTACAGAAGGACGTGGCACAGGCTTTCCTGCCATTTACAAGGCTATGGATGCCAACGGCTCACCTAAACCGATTTTTGAAACGGATGAAGAAAGTACCTATTTCCTGACTGTAATTCCGGCTCATGCTTTGGCAGATAAGAGTTTTGTTAAATCTAAAAATCAGTCGAAACTTTCCGGTTTTGAGAGTTTAGGTGATATTGTTCGCTATGTCAACAAAAAGATTGATAATCAAGGGAATGATGTTGGAAGTGACCAAGGAAGTGACCAAGGAAGTGACCAAGGAAGTGACCAAGGAAGTGACCAAGTAAGTGACCAAGTAAGTGACCAAGTAAGTGACCAAGTAAACGACCAAGTAAACGACTATGTAAGTGACCAAGTAAGTGACTATGTAACTAGTAAAGCAAGTCATATAAATAGTCAAGTAAAAACAATTTTAGAGCAAGAAGTTTCTCCTTTAGCAGAGAAAATTTTACGTTTTTTAGATAAAGAAGAGGCAAATAGAGCTACTATTCTGGCTGAGTGTGGATTGACGAATCATACATATAGTAAGCGAAGGCATCTTGACCCTTTATTCAATTTAGGATGGATCTGCTACACCAATCCCGATAATTTAAGAGCTCCAAATCAAAAATATAGAATTACGAAGACAGGGAAGCAGGTATTGTTTTTATTGGATAACTAATTTATTTTGATATAATTGGAATTGAGGGGTTTTTTTTGCTTCGTTTTTTTGTATCAAGACAAAAAAATGAAGTGGAAGTTTGGGGCAATACCCCGATTTCAAAAAATTGAATATTAATTATGGAAAATTCAAAAAAACTTTAATAAGCAACTACCTTATTTAAGTTTTATGGGAAAAACTTAAATAACAGGTTGTTCAATATATAATATTTGCTATTTTTGCACCTGATTCATGCCTATTTCAATGAGCAACAAATTTTTATCAGGAAAAATTATCGACCAAGGTTATTATAAAGCATTTATTCCCAACGAAATAAACAGAAAGTGGGAAATAGATGATATGAGCGTGATCACATTGCTTAGTCAAGCAGACAGACATCTTGGCCGCCTGGATATGTACTCCGAATATGTCAATATTGATTTGTATATTTCCATGCACATTGCCAAAGAGGCGACGCAATCGTCCCGCATAGAGGGGACCCAAACACATGTGGAGGAAGTATTTCTTGCAAAAGATGAAATCTCTGCTGAAAAAAGAGATGACTGGGAAGAGGTGCAAAATTATATACAAGCGATGAATGAGGCAGTCTTGCAATTACACCGATTGCCTTTTTCAAGCAGGTTGATAAAAAAAGCACATAAAATACTTTTATCCGGAGTGAGAGGGCAAAACAGACTTCCCGGTGAGTTTAGAACCAGTCAAAATTGGGTGGGCGGAGCAAGTATCAATGATGCTGTCTTTGTACCCCCTCCCGCTTCGGAAGTAGGTCGTTTAATTTCAGACATTGAAAAATTTGCACATAGTGAAGAACACTTATTGCCGGATTTACTAAAGATAGCCCTGATTCACTATCAGTTTGAAACGATACATCCTTTTTTGGACGGAAATGGAAGGGTCGGCCGATTGATGATAACTTTATATTTAATTTCCAAAGGCATTTTAAAACGTCCCATTTTATACTTGTCTGATTTTTTTGAAAAAAACAAATCATTATATTATGACAACCTGATGCGTGTAAGAACCCACAACGACATCAATCAGTGGTTCAAGTTTTTTTTAACGGGAGTTATCGAGACAGCTAAAAACGGTGTAAAAACTTTTGATAATATTTTACAAATTCAGAAATCTTTAGATGATTTACTTAAACCGTTGGGAAGTCGTTCGGGAGATGCTCGTTTAGTTATCAATGAGCTGTTTAGCATTCCGATAATTAATGCGGCTAAAGTAGAAAAAGTGGTGGGTAAATCGGCAGTTTCTGCTTACAAATTAATTTCAGAGATGGAAGATTTAGGGATTTTGAAAGAAATTACGGGTGGACAACGAAGAAAAATGTACATGTTTGAAGAGTACGTAAAATTATTTAAATAGTCGGTATATAACTCCGATTTACTTTTTTTGAAATTGACTCCAAATACAATGTATTATTTTGATATAATTGGAATCGAGGAGAAATATAGTTTTGAGTTTTGAGTTTCGTGTTCCGAGGCAGGTTGCGTGGTTCGAGGTAACGAGTTCCGGGGTCACGGAGCTGAGGAGTTGCAGCGAAGTTACAGAGCAGCACTCGGTTATTGAGTGTTGCATTGAGTGAAACGAAATGCAATGTATCGAAATGACCGTAAATAACAGAGTAGCACTTAGGTGTCTGAGTGTCGGTGTTGAGCGAAGCGAAATACCGATGTATCGAAGACACCGGAAGCAGAATATCAATGTATCGATACTTCGATATGCCTACGGCACTCAGTAACCAAATTACCGCAGATGGAAAGAACTTCTTACTTTAACCGCTATGGCTTCGGCACTCGGTCATTGAGCAAGGTCGAAATGTCGATACATTGATACTCCGTATCAACACTCAGTGTCCGAATCCATCGCTACGGTACTACACTTCGATACTGTTTCGCTTCGCTCAACAACTCAGTGTCCGAAACAACATAGCTGCACTTAGGTGGTTGAGTGTTGCATTGAGTGAAGCGAAATGCAATGTATCGAAACCACCGGTAGACAAAATAATAAAATAAAAATGAAATCCGGCTACATATACATACTACTCTGTGCAGACGGCACTTACTACACAGGAAGCACCAACAACTTAGAGTTGCGATTAGAGCAACACCAATCAGGCGAAGGAGCGAATTATACACGGAAACGATTACCTGTAGAATTGGTATATTACGAAGAGTACGATAGTGTAGCAGATGCTTTTTACAGAGAGAAACAAGTGCAAGGCTGGAGTCGGAAAAAGAAAGAAGCATTGATAGAGGGAAAAAATAAAGAATTAGCAAAATTAGCAAAAAAGGTTTTTCGCAAAATGAAATGACCGCTATGGCTTCGGTGCTGTTTCGGCACTTCGATACTGTTTCGCTTCGCTCAACAACTCAGTGTCCGAAACAACTCAGCCACTGCTACGGAACAAAATAACACAGTACCACCCGGTCACTGAGTGTTAATACTGAAGGTGGCTGAGTGCCTGGAGGCTGAGTGTCGGTATGGAGCGAAGCAAAATACCGATGTATCGAAGCCAAGGCGTATCGAAGCCCGAAGCACAGCGTATCGAAATGACCACAGATTAAAATATTATTTCGAATATTTTGTGATACTACCCCAAAAAGTGTGTAAAGTGCATTTTTCTAGTTAATATCGGGTGCAAATATAATAAATCAAGGAAAACAGATAAATTATCGATTTTTTTATGTATATTTGCATTTTAATTGCATAAATGTATAAAAATGATTGAAAGACAACTTGCACATATTCTTAAAAAGCGCTTAGAAAAGTTTCCTATTCTCACGCTTATCGGACCTCGCCAGTCGGGGAAAAGCACTTTGCTTAGAAACTATTTTCCTGATTATGAATATATTAATCTGGAAAGGCCGGATTATCGTCATTTAATAATGGATGACCCGATTGGTTTCTTAGGCAGCCGGGAAAAGGGTGTTATCTTTGATGAAGCACAGCAAGTGCCGGAGTTGTTTAGTTACTTACAGGTGGTGTCTGACGAAAAAAACCGAGCCGGGCAATATATTCTCTCCGGTTCGCAAAGTTTTTTGATGAATGAACGCATTTCTCAATCGCTGGCAGGGCGAACAAGCATCAACCGACTTTTCCCGTTTGATATATTGGAAATTGGATTGCGAGAAACGGTTTTCGACACCATTTACACTGGTTTCTATCCAAGGATCTATGATTTTAGTATCGAACCGAATGAATTTTATCCTCCTTACATTCAGACTTATATAGAGAGAGACGTAAGAACATTGAGGTCCATCGAAAATTTAACTACATTTACCCGATTTCTTGCTCTGTGCGCAGGCCGGATAGGGCAAACGCTAAATCTTACTTCCCTGGCAAATGATGCAGGCGTGTCGGTAAACACGGCAAAATCATGGCTATCGCTCCTGGAAGCGAGCTTCATTCTATTTCAACTACAGCCCTACTACAAAAACTTCAATAAACGACTGATAAAATCACCGAAAATTTATTTCTATGACACCGGATTAGTTTGTTCATTGCTCAATATCCGTTCGGCAGAAATGATTCAATCGCATTATTTGTACGGTGCTTTATTTGAGAATTTTGTGATTGCTGAAATTATTAAACTTCAAGCACATAAAGGATATAATAGAAAAAACGTTTATTATTGGAGAGACAACAACGGAGTTGAAGTGGACTGCATATTAGAAGGAGTTGATGGGAGGTTGCACTTAATTGAGGTAAAAGGCGGTGCAACATTTAATAGAGATTATATGAAAAACCTAAAGTCTTTCCCCCTTAAAGGTTCGAAAGTTAATAAACGCATCATATACACCGGAGAAAATTCTTTAACAATGGGGGATGTAGAGATAACAGGTTGGAATAACCTGAGCAAAGTACTTGGGGAATTAGCCGAAAAGTAGATGTCCGCGTCCGCTTAAAACAGCTCCTTAACCGCCTCCATCCACGACGGCAAAATCCCCAAAAACCACAATACCACCCCCGCAACAATCAGTGCTGCTATCAAGCCTAAAACTATGTATAGCCATGGATTCTGTTTCTTCTTAAAGGGGTCAATCATATTGACTTTCGAATTTTCAGGTAATTCAGCAAGGTGTGTCAGTTCGCGTCCAAAAATAATATTGACAGCTAATCGGGCATTGATGGCCCAACCATTGGCATCAAGTACCGGAGCAAGGTTACGCTTGCGAAGTTTCAAATAAGCAAGGATCATGGAGGGAAGAGAAATGGCTAACAAAACACCGACTATTGCCAAAGGCATTTGCCACCATTTCAATTTCAAAAATCCGGTCACAGTCACCATCAGGAACGATCCGATGGCTCCCAAAGCCAAACTTAATGCGGCGAAAATACCTACAAATTTTCCTATGTCGAAAGGAACAGGAGCCGGAGCAGCAGCTGGTGCGACCGGAGTAGTCAAATCAGCCGTAGCAAGTTTCTCTCCTGTTGCTTCTATTTTTCCGGCCGTATCCTCCATAACTTCCTTGTCCTTTTTAGCAGCAAATTTTTGAATTTGTTCCGAGATAAATCGTCCCAACTTTTTATATGGTGACCAGAATGCTTCTTTGATGCTCACAGGGTTTTCAATAATTTTGACGATCGTGGCATCCCAATCATTACCATCCCTGTCGTAGAACACGGCATTACGCCCCACCCTTATGTTGTTATTGCTTCCATCCGTCAAAGCAGCTACGATGGTCATCTTTTCACCCTTAGAGCGTGAAACGCAATCGCAATAGATCAGGAACATATCACTGAATCCTGCCATGCTTCCATGCTTGGCCATATCATTCACTTTGATACATAAGTCACAGCGACGCTGATCGATGTACAAGCTACCGGCTTGAAAAATTGCTTTTTTATCCAGGGAATAAAAGTCACAGAAATTGACGTAGTTTTTTAGTAACCTGAAAATATCTCTGTAGAAACGGGTCAACTTATCAACCTGGAATATATTATCTACTTCAGTAGCAAGTGACAGATCTTCTTCTATCAAAGCATGAAGAGCCTCCTGCTGATCAGCCTTCAATATCGCTCTGACTTCTTCTATGCCCAAAGATTCCACTGCGGCACCTTGTTTTTCCGACTGCCAGTTTCTGTACACATTCACCTTGTGTACAATCATTTCCCATTCAGTCTGTGTGATCTGTGTCTTTTTGGGGAAGAGAGGAAAAGTCACCAATTCATAAAAAGCTTTCATGGCATTTTCCCAGGCAGGATTGATACCTTCTGTAAGCGGCAATGACTTCTTATCATTCATCTTAGCTATGGGCAAGGCGACCATTTCTTCTGTGCCGGCTGAGAGCTCCTTGGAACTAAAAGCTTCATACTGAGATTTGAGCAAGCCAAACACCTCCTTAGAATCAGCATCATACTCAGATAAACGACAACGTAAAAAATAATCGTTTACTTTGGCCTCAACAGCTTGAAAAGCAGCTGCCGCATCAGCAGTTTTATCTCCGAAAGGCAGAATGTTTTTTGCGTTATCTTCTGATAATTTATACCAATTGGAGTATGCCTCACATTGCTCGTAAAATTCCTTCACCTGATCGGCTGAAACCCCCTGTTCTTCACTGCGATCCAAAGATGAACCAACAGTTTCAATGATTTGTACGATGATTTTTTTCAAGGACTCATCACTGGTTGATTTTTCTGTAACGATACCATCTCCGTTAAATTTAGTATCGGCAAAGATGCCCGGCAAATTTGAAGTATCTTCTACAGAAATAGTCGTATCTTTGGGCTTCCCAAGATTCTTTAAAATCTGTTTTACTGAAGCCAGTAAAATTTTTCCTTCCTCGGTTTTATCATTAATAGCAGAAAGAGGTAATGTTGATTCTTCTTTCAACAAATCATCAGGGTCATTGATAACGGAAGTGATCCACTTAACTGCAGCTATCACTTCAGGAACCCGGATGCGACCGTTCTTATCGGTATCTATCAACTGCAAAGTCTGTGGATCAATCTCAAGTCCGTCAACAGGACAGCTCAAAGCTGCCCATAATTTTTTATCCAACTGATCGAGTGCCAACAAATCAGCACCCGACAACAAGTTAACACGATTCACTCCTCCAACCCTCGAAAATTGCCAAACGTGACCGTTATTGTTTGATGCTGTTATTTTTTTTACCTTATTCCTGATTTTTTTCCTAACCGAAGACATGGATTACTTATAATAAGGGTAATGATATGGGTTGTTGCCGATCTAAAAACTCATCAATCTGATTAAAACTGTACCGCTGCATATTGGCACCTCTTTCCCTGGCCTGATACCATTCAATGGTTTTAACAAGTGCTGTTCTTACATCCCAGCGCGGTACCCAATCGGTGATTTGCTTATAATCAGGCATATGGAACATATCAGTCGTAAGTGTTTCATCAAATAAAAACTTTTGATCAGTTTTAATTGTAAAATTCTTATCGTGATACAAGTCTTTTAAAAATTCTGCCATCCAAACTTCATCTTTTAAAAAAGAATCTTGACTAATCATTTTATAATCAACGATTTCATTTTTTGAAGGAGTATATAATTTATAGACAATGTCCAACACCTTCATCATCACATCAATTACATGAATCAGGCTGTGACGACTACCAGGACAAACGATCAGTTTTTTTTCATTTTTCTCCAACGAATCAAAATAATTTTTCAGTGTATTATCTCTTGACCAATCACCCCCTCCGATTGGATTTAAAAATGATAAATTAACAAAACTTTTTTTATGAGAATCATGATTTTCAGGATTAAAATATGCGTTTCGATAACCGGCAGTTAAAAATTCAATCAATCGAAAACTTCCCATCATCAACTTGATTTCTCCTGTTTTTGTAATATTACATTTTCGTAATATTGTGTTATCTAAATAATCCGGTATCAAATTCACAAACACGCGTACATGGCTTGATTGCCTACTCATTTCAAGTGTATTTAAAACTCTCGGCAAGTTAAACATGTACAGACCTCTGACATCATGGTTTTCCACATATCCGCATATGGAAGAAAGTTGAATCACAATTTCCGGCTGAAACTCCTTGTTTATACGCTCTAAAACGTCCATATTGCTGGTTCTTTCAACATAGACATGCATAAACTCATGTACATCAGCTTCTTTGTACAGGTTAGGAATATCGGGTTCTTGTATGGAAAAGCCAATCAATCTGGCACCCATTTTATGCAACAAAATACAAAGCCACGAGTATAAATAAGTAACATGACCCGTCACCAATACCCTTTTATCATAAAAAAAGTTTTGTAATTCAACCGTTGCGTTATTTTTCATTCAAAATTTATATCTAACATCAAACTTTTTTTGCTTTCTTTCGTTTTTTTCTACCATAACCGTAGCCATAGCCATATGCATATCTGCTTGCATATGTGCTGGACTCAATGTTAACTCCATTGATGACCAAATAAAGCTGTTTTAAAGAATTTTCTTTATTTATTCGATTTAAAAATTCAAAATTACGTTTATCCGAATAATCTGCACGACAAACATACAAGGTCAGGTTGGCAACACGATTGATCAGGAAAGTATCTGACACTACTCCTACGGGGGCAGAGTCAATGATGATATATTCATATTGCTCTCGCAATTCGGCTATAAGTGTATCCAAACGTTCACTTAAAACCAGCTCGTTCGGATTGGGCGGTATAATACCTCCCGGCAATATATACAGATTAGGATATTCTTTAGAGGGATAAATAAGCCGGTGGTAATCATCTTCTATTTCCGACAAATAAGAAGAGATCCCTTCCTGCTCAGAAAATCCGAAGTGGCTGGCAAGCATGGGTTTTCGTAAATCCATACCGATCAACAGTGTCTTTTTGCCTGTAAGTGATATGGATACTGCCAAATTGATTGCCACATAAGTTTTACCCTCTCCCGATTCAGTGGAAGTTACTATCACCAGTCTGTCTTTGGGTCGATTCATGATAAACTGCAGCTTACTGCGCAGCAGGCGAAATAACTCAGCATTGGCACTGGCATTGGTGTCATGATTGACGAATATATCCTCAGATTTATCTACGGCGAGTTCAGCAATGACAGGTACATCAGTCATACTTTCTACTTCACTTCTGTCACTAAATGTAGTGGTAAACAAAAACTTGAGGTACAAAACACCTATGGGAAAAAATAAACCTAAAAATAAAGAAGCTGCCAACATCATTGGTAACTTGGGTGAGGTTTTATCAGCAGTATCGGCAGCATCCAACAATTGAGCCTTGGGTATGGTAACTGCCATACTCATGGATGCTTCCTCCCTTTTCTGTAACAGAAAGGTATATAAAGAAGCTTTTATTTCTTGTTGACGCTTGATCTCAATAAACTCGCGTTCTTGTCGGGGGATTTTTCTAAGTTGGGAGCTTAAAAAAGCATATTGATTTTCCAATTCACGTATGCTGATCTGTATCCCCTTTCTGGAGGATGCAATACTGTTTTGGATGGAAATAAGTCCGGACTCAATCTGTAACTCTAGTTTTTGAACCGTTGGATTTATTTCAGAACTTCCGCTTACTATTCTGTCGCGAGAAATCAACAATTTGTTATATTCCTGTATGACTGCCAACAGTCCCACATCAGTCAGTCCTAAATTTGGGATCAATGCATACTTGTTTGCCGGATCCCTTAAAAACTCTTCAATGTACTCTATCAGTTGCAATTGAGTTTCGTTTTCAATCCGTTTTTGATCATACAAACTATTTTTCTGTAATATGATGCCTGCCTCAACCTCGATATCAGTCAATTCATTTGTCTGTTTGTAAGTCTGAAGCTTTTGCTCCACATCTGTCAGCGAATCCGTTAATAAATCCAACCGGCTGTCAATAAAGACAGCAGTAAGTTGAGCCGATTTATTGATCTGGTCAATGGCATCCTGGTTATAGGTTTCAATCAGCTTGTGTAAAAAATCCTTACCTTTCCGGATATTTTTCGCTCTAAAAGTTAAATTCACCAAATCTCCATCCTTAGGGACTTCAGTTGAAAGGTCTGACTCCTGACATTTTTTTACTGTTTGAATTGGATTGTGAATTTTAATGTAAATCTTATCTTCTAAAGGTTCTTCGTAATTCTTAAGCATAATTTGTACCGGTCCCGCCGGTGTTTCAATAACAGCAGGTAATTGAGGCAGTTCATACTTAAAACGTGTAAGTTTTCGTTCTTTAATATATTTACCTGAAATCCGGTAAACTTCCTTGTCATAAACCACAGATAATTCCATTGGTTTCCCTATCTTCACCAAATCAGCATCATCCATCACAACCTCCACAGGACTACTCGTGTACAGCTCCACCGGTTTCAGAAATTCTTTTTTGTTATACACATAATTCATTTTTAAATCGCTCACCACTTTCTTTATCAATTCTTTTGAGTGCAGTACCTGTCTTTCATTGTAAATATTGGAAGAACCTCCGGAAACACCAAAAGCATCTAATTGTTTAAGCACAGAGAGCTGACTTATCTGTCCTGAAGAAGATTTGTCAGCAATAAGCAGCGTAGATTTAAATTGGAAGACATTAGGCTGCACCCGGTAATAAAGTAAACCAATAGACACAAAAACAAACAGAGAAGCAACAATCCATTTCCAATATGCTCCGTACTTTTCAATAAGCGCCCGCCAATCAATCGGTTGCTCTGTCATCAATTGCTGAGATTCGTTTAAATTAGTATTTCTATTCATGCTTTTATAAATTATGTCTATAGCCAAAGGTAGCTAACTTGTTTTTATAATACTCCATTCGTAAAGAAGATCTATTTTTTTACATTCAAAACATTTATTATCAAGGTCGTTAAAGATATCAAGGTTCCAACAACCGAAATTGTGATGGACTCCGCCGCACCGATTCCTGAAGCACGTGCTCTGGGATCATTGGGTTCTACGTAAATCACGTCATTTTGCTGCAAATAAAAATAAGGAGAATTGACCAGATTCTTATCACGCATGTCAATACGGATGGTTTCACGATGACCATTTTGTTCCCTGATCAACAACAAACTATTCCTGCGGCCGTAAATGGTCATGTCCCCGGCTAATGCAAGGGCTTCCAGCAAAGATATTTTTTCGTTGTCAATGACAAAAGATCCGGGACGCATTACCTCGCCAATCACCGAAACTTTAAAATTAGCAAAACGGATCAACACAATGGGTTCTTCAGTGATATATTGTGGACATATAGCTTCTTTGATGTAATTGGTTAAAGCGGTTTTGGTCATGCCGGCAGCCTTGATTTTGC
>JAAYQF010000065.1 GCA_012519425.1 Bacteroidales bacterium
CTTGTTTGAGCAACGAAGTTGCGAGTTTGGACGATTTAGCTGTTCGAGCGCTAATTTTTCGAGCGAAGCGGGCGCAGTCTTGATTTTTTTTTGCTTCGTTTTTTTGTATCAAGACAAAAAAATGAAGTAGGGTTTAGGACGCAAAATTAAATAATTAATTCTGAAATACAAAATAAAATATATAATATTCTAAAATATAGAATTAATACTTTAATTTGCCTGCAACTTTCTCCAAACAATTCTCATCAATAGGGAGTTGCTTTAATAATTTTTTAAAAGCTTTTAACGCTAAGTCAGAAATTGTTTTACAAACTTCATCAATTAAACTTTATGGACTTTTTAAATTTTAAAAACTTAAAACCTTACTTCTTTCTTTTTGTTATCCCCTTGTTGTTCTCAGCTTGTGAGTCTGACATTGATATAAAGAAAGAAGCAGGACCCATCCGCCTGAAAGTTGGGATGGAAAAACGGGTAGCACAGGACAATGAATTTGCATGGGACCTGTTCAAGCACGTGCTTGACAACACGAAAGAAGTCAATACTTTTATTTCCCCATTAAGTGTAAGTATTGCTCTGGGCATGACCTGGAATGGCGCCGACGGTAAAACCAAGGCTGAAATGGAATCAACTTTGAAAATGTCGGGAATGTCTGAGAAGGAAATCAATGAATATTATAAAATTATGCAAAATTCATTGACCAGGATTGACCCTTCCACCAAACTTAATATTGCCAATTCCATCTGGTATAGGGATGGTTTTCCGATTTATCCATCATTTTTGAATGTTAATAAAGAATATTTTAATGCAGAGGTATCAGCTTTGGATTTTGGTGATCCTAAATCCTTAGACATTATCAACAATTGGTGTTCGAAAAAAACCAACGGATTGATCAAGAATCCTTTAGATAGAATTTCTGAAGATGCAATTATGTATTTGATCAATGCAATATATTTTAAGGGCATCTGGAGCAGTGAATTTAAAGAGAGTGATACCTCAGAGAAAGATTTCGTCACCTCAAGTGGTAAGACTAATAAAGTTGATATGATGCGCCAGGAGCAGACTTTCAATTATTTTGAAGATGATAAAGCACAGTATCTTGACATGCCCTATGGTAATAAGGCTTTCAGCATGACAGTAATTTTGCCCAAACAAAAAAACACCACTGAGAGCTATTTGAAGGATTTTGATGTGGATAAATGGAATGAAATAGTAGAAAACCTCACTCCCAGAGAGGTTCAGGTTTATTTTCCAAAATTCAAAGTAAAAAGCAAGTTAGAATTAAAAAATATTTTGTCAATCATGGGCATGCCATCAGCTTTCGACGGAGAGGCGGATTTTTCGCGTATGTCGAAAGACAATTTGCTGATTTCCAGAATTATTCACAGTACCTACTGTGATGTAAATGAGAAGGGTACGGAAGCGGCAGCCGTAACCGTAGTAGAGGTGGAATTGACGTCTATGCCACAAAACCCGGTCTTTAATGCTAACCGTCCGTTTGTTTTCGTCATTCGTGAAAATAGTACCGGAGTTATTTTATTTATGGGTAAGATGGGAGAAGTTGAGAAATATTAAATTGTATTATTAACCTTACAAATTAAACTTTTATGAACTTTTTAAATTTTAAAAACTTAAAACCCTGCTTCTTTCTTTTCGTCCTTCCTCTGTTATTTTTAGCTTGTGAGCCTGACGATGATATACGGAAAGAAGCGGAACCTATCCGCCTGAAAGTTGGGATGGAAAAACGGGTAGCACAGGACAATGAATTTGCATGGGACCTATTCAGGCAGGTGCTTGATAACACAAAGGAAGCCAATACTTTTATTTCTCCGTTGAGTGTAAGTATTGCTTTGGGCATGACCTGGAACGGTGCCGACGGTAAAACCAGGTCTGAAATGGAATCAACTTTGAAAATGTCGGGAATATCTGAAAAGGAGATCAATGAATATTATCAAATCATGCAAAATTCATTGGTTAAGATTGATCCTTCCACCAAACTTAATATTGCCAATTCCATCTGGTATAAAGACGGTTTTCCAATTTATCAGTCATTTTTGGATGTCAATAAAGAGTATTTCAATGCAGAGGTATCAGCTTTGGATTTTAGTGATCCTAAATCCTTAGACAAAATTAACGATTGGTGTTCGAAAAAAACCAACGGATTGATCAAGAATCCTTTGGATAGAATTCCTGCTGACGCGATCATGTATTTGATCAATGCGATATATTTTAAGGGCATCTGGAGCAGTGAGTTTAATAGTAAGGACACTTCAGAGAAAGATTTTGTCACCTCAGGCGGCAAGACCAATAAAGTCGATATGATGCGCCAGGAGCAGACTTTCAATTATTATGAAGATGATCAGGCGCAGTATCTTGACATGCCCTATGGTAATAAGGCTTTCAGCATGACAGTAATTTTGCCCAAACAAGAAAACACCATTGAGAGCTATTTGAAGGATTTTGATGCGGACGAATGGAATGCAATAACAGAAAGTCTCAGTCCAAGAGAAGTTCAGGTTTATTTTCCGAAATTCAAGGTACAAAGTAAATTAGAATTGAAAGATGTTTTGGCTATCATGGGTATGCCATCAGCTTTCGATGGAGAAGCAAATTTCTCGCGCATGTCGGAAAACGATTTGTTGATTTCCAGAATTATTCACAGCACCTATTGTGATGTAAACGAGAAGGGTACGGAAGCGGCAGCTGTAACTATAATAGAGATGAAAGAAATGGCTTTGCCTGAAAATCCGGTCTTTTATGCCAACCGCCCGTTTATTTTTGTCATTCGTGAAAAAAGCACCGGAGTTATTTTATTTATGGGTAAAATGGGAGAAGTTGAGAAGTATTAAAGAAAATTTTCATAAATTTGTACTTCAATTTTGGTTTTTTATCCATGAATAAAATTATTTCCAAAGAATATTTTTCAGATAAAGTTGTAAGATTAGAAGTTGAAGCCCCCCTGATCGCTAAAGCACGCAAAGCCGGTCACTTTGTGATCGTGCGTGTCGGCGAGAAGGGCGAGCGCATCCCGCTTACCATTGCTGATGCTGATGTTGAAAAGGGCACCATTACCCTGGTAGTCCAAATGACCGGCGTTTCGTCCACCAAATTGGGAAAATTAGAAGTTGGCGATTCCATAACAGATTTGGTCGGACCGCTAGGTAAAGCTACTCACATTGAAAATTTTGGAACTGTTGTATGTGCCTGCGGTGGCGTGGGCACTGCTCCTATGTTACCCATCGTGAGAGCCCTTAAAAAAGCCGGCAATAAGGTGATCACCGTGCTGGCAGCACGCACCAAAGAGTTGATCATCCTGGAAGAGCAAATGCGTTCGTTGTCTGATGAGCTTATCGTAATGACGGATGACGGCTCTTATGGAAACAAAGGTTTGGTAACCAATGGTGTTGAGAAAGTTCTCAACAGAGAAAAGGTGGATTTGTGTGTCACCATAGGTCCTGCCATTATGATGAAATTTGTCAGTTTGCTGACTAAAAAATACAATATTCCAACAGTTGCTTCTTTAAACACCATCATGGTTGATGGCACCGGCATGTGTGGCGCTTGCCGCGTAACAGTCGGAGGTAAAGTGAAATTCGTGTGCGTTGACGGGCCCGAATTTGATGCCCATCAGGTTGATTTTGATGAAATGCTGATGCGCTTAGGTGGATACAAAGATTTTGAGCGGGAAGAGATGGAAAAGTTAAGTAAATTGGATAAGGAAGGATGATGCTTCTAAAACACCTGATTGTTTTTTAGTTGAATATTTGTTTTGAGACAGCCCCTGATTAGGGAATTAAAAATTTTATCATGCCCAACATTTCCGAAGAAAGATCCAAACCCTGGAGAGTAGAGTTGAGACAATCTATGAAAGTGAAAGAACGCATGGCTATACCCCGTGTAGTGATGCCTTCATTAGATCCTGTATACCGTGCTCAAAACAATGAAGAGGTCAATTTAGGGCTTACTCCTGAACTGGCTGTGTTGGAAGCTAAGCGGTGTATTGATTGCCCCGAGCCTACCTGTATGACCGGTTGTCCTGTCAATATTTACATTCCTCAATTCATCAAACAAATTGAAATTGGTGAATTTGCTGAGGCCGCCAAAACCTTAAAAATGACTTCTGCATTGCCTGCTGTTTGCGGTCGCGTTTGCCCGCAGGAAAAACAATGTGAAGCCAAATGTATCCATGTGCGCACGGGAAAAGATCCGGTAGCTATCGGGCATTTGGAACGTTTTGCTGCCGATTATGAAAGAGAAAGTGGCAATATATCCGTACCGGAAGTGGCTGCGCCGAATGGAATTAAGATTGCCGTGGTTGGTTCAGGACCGGCCGGATTGTCCTTTGCAGGTGATATGGTGAAATTTGGTTATGATGTTACGGTTTTTGAGGCTTTGCACGAAATCGGCGGTGTGTTGAAATATGGTATTCCCGAGTTTCGTTTACCCAATGATGTGATTGATGTTGAGATCAATAACCTGCGGGATATGGGAGTGAAATTTATGACCAACTGCATCGTCGGCAGGACCATCAGCATGGAAGATTTAAAAGCAGAAGGTTATCAAGGTGTGTTTGTAGGTAGTGGTGCCGGATTGCCGCGTTTTATGAATATTAAGGGAGAGAATTTAGTAGGCATCATGTCTTCCAATGAATATTTAACACGTGTAAATTTGATGGATGCAGCCAATCCTGAGTCGGACACTCCTGTGTTTAAAGGGAAAAAAGTAGCGGTTATTGGCGGTGGTAATACGGCAATGGACTCAGTGCGTACTGCACTTCGTTTAGGTGCTGAGCGAGCCATGATAGTTTACAGGCGCTCCGAAGAGGAAATGCCTGCCCGAATAGAGGAGGTACATCATGCCAAAGAAGAGGGCATTATCTTTATGACTTTACGCAATCCCATTGAATTTCTTGGCAACGAACAAGGGCGCGTGACCCACATGATCGTGCAAGAGATGGAATTGGGTGAGCCTGATGCTTCCGGGCGCCGTTCTCCCGTTGAAAAGCCCGGATGTACGGAAACTATAGAAGTTGATGAAGTCATCATCAGTGTGGGCGTATCTCCCAATCCTTTGATCCCGCGTTCAGTAGAGGGACTGCAACTCACCAAGTGGGGCACCATCGTTGTTGATGAGGAAACCATGCAAACCGATATTCCCATGATCTTTGCCGGAGGCGATATAGTCAGAGGCGGCGCTACAGTCATCCTGGCCATGGGTGACGGGCGCAAGGCTGCTGCGTCCATGCATGAATGGTTACAAGGGAAAAGCGGTGTCTCATAAGCGCTCAACTGCTGCGTTACTTTCGATATTCGGGTTCAGTCGCATACTTCATCGCACTACCAAAAGTACATAACAAAAAGCCCAGGGGCCATCTTTACTTTTAAGACAACCCCTGGGCTTTGTTATCAAAAGAGGTATTATTAATCTTCCTCTTTCTTCGTTTCCTCGTATTCTTTCAGTAATTTTTCCTGAATATCCATAGGAACCAATTCATAGCTGGCGAACTTCATGCTGAAAGAAGCGCGGCCACCACTCAACGAACTTAAAGCAGTCGAATAATTGCTCAGTTCTTTCAAAGGTACTTTGGCCGATAATTTTTCGAATCCTTTTTCGCTCGACATTCCCATGATCACGCCACGGCGACCTTGCATGTCGCTCATCACGTCACCCAATCTGTCGGATGGAGCCAAAACCACCACATCATAGATTGGTTCCAATAGTTTGGGCCCGGCTTCTTTAAAAGCCTGAGCGAAAGCATTTCTTCCGGCAAGACGGAAAGAAATTTCATTGGAGTCAACCGGGTGCATCTTACCATCATAAACAATCACACGAACATCACGTGCGTAAGAACCTGTCAGCGGTCCTTGCTCCATGCGGTCCATTACACCTTTCAAAATTGCAGGTAAAAAGCGGGCATCAATAGAACCTCCCACGATGGAGTTGATAAAAATGATCTTACCGCCCCATTCCAATTCGATTTCCTGGGTGTCACGTACGGAAATTTTAAATTCTTGTCCGCCAAAGCGATAAGTCTCCGGAACAGGTGCGCCTTCAACATAAGGTTCAATGATCATGTGCACTTCTCCAAACTGTCCTGCACCTCCCGATTGTTTTTTATGACGATAGTCGGCACGAGCTGCCTTGGTAATGGTTTCTCTGTATGGAATTTTAGGCTCGCTAAATTCAATGGGAATTTTATCGTTGTTTTCCAAACGCCATTTCAGGGTACGCAAGTGGAATTCGCCTTGACCGTGAACAATCATTTGTTTCAATTCTTTCGATTGTTCCACAATCCATGTTGGGTCTTCTTCGCGCATCCGGGTCAGCACTTCGCTTAGTTTCTCATCATCAGATTCGGAAACGGCTTTGATGGCACGACGATATTTGGATGCCGGGAATTCAATTGCTTTAAAGTCATATTCACACCCTTTTGCGTTTAATGTATCGCCGGTACGGGTATCTTTGAGTTTCACAGTTGCACCGATGTCGCCGGCAACCAACACGTCCACATTGGTTCGAATTTGTCCGGCAACAGCAAATATCTGCGCTATACGCTCTCTACTGCCTCTATTGATATTTGTCAGGTCATCTCCGACTTTCAAAGTACCACTCATCACTTTGAAATAAGAAACTTCACCGATATGCGGCTCAATGCTTGTTTTGAAAACAAAAATGCTGGTTGGTGCTGATGCATCGGGCGCAATTTCTTCATTGCTCTTGGTTACCGGTTTGGGTACTTCGTTCACAGAAGGAGTAACATTACCGACAAATTCCATCAAGCAGCCAACACCCATGTTTTGTAAACCACAAACAGTCACCAAAGGGTACATACCGCAACTCGCTACACCGGCGCGGATGCCGGCAAGAATCTCTTCTGAAGTCAGTACGCCTTCATCGAAAAATTTTTCCATCAGCGCTTCATCGTGTTCTGCAGCGGCCTCTATCAAAGCGTCATGCAAAGCATCAGCTTTTGCTTTCTGATCGGCAGGTATTTCCAATACTTCAGGCTTTCCGCCACCCGGATTGTACTTTATCATCTTCATTTGAAGAATATCGATGATTGCGTTAAAGTCCAATCCCGGATTCAAAGGATATTGAATAACAACTACTTTGTTACCAAAATTTTCTTTCACCTGTTCAAGAGTACGGTCAAAGTCAACCTTTTCATGGTCGAGATGATTGGCAACAAAAATAACCGGTTTGTTGTGGTTTTCTGCATAACGAAAATGATTGCCGGTACCCACTTCTACTCCATACTGAGTGTTCAGTAAGATTAAAGCCGTGTCGGTCACATTCAGAGAAGTTACCACTCCACCAATAAAATCATCTGATCCAGGGCAGTCGATAAAAGTAAGTTTTTTATCGTTCCATTGGGTTTGAATGATGGTAGAAAAAACCGAATAACCATATTCCTTTTCTACAGGAAAATAATCGGACACTGTATTTTGTCCTTCGACAGTGCCCTTACGTTTTATAACACCACTCTCGTTGAGTATAGCTTCAACGAGAGTGGTTTTCCCGGAGCCGGAACTTCCTAACAAGGAAATGTTCCTAATTTCATTTGATTGATATTGTTTCATAAGTTTATAAAATTAAATTTTCTTATTGTGAATGGATGAACTGAATCAGTCCGTTCCGTTATTGATATTTGTCAAAAAATGTCGCAAAAAAAATGAGCGGCAAGATACGAAAAACTCTTGTAATAGCGCCTGTTTTTTTGTATGTTTTATAGCACAATTTTAAATTGGTAGTTAAAGAAGGTTAATTGTTTCCTGTTTTTTCTTGACAATCCTCCAGGCTTTTATGTCATAATGATCCCACCACCACTCATTCAACTTATATGTCAGATAAGCACTTCCTATCCCTAAAGCTGCGCCAGCCAATACATCGGACGGATAATGAACGCCGAGATGCATGCGCGTAAAGCCTATTGCCGTCGCCCATGTGTAAGCAGGCACAATAACGTACCATTTGGGGTATTTCAAACTAAGTGCTGTGGCCGTCACGAAGCTACAGGAAGTATGACCGGATGGCATTGATCTGCTCTTCATATCTTTATAGGCTTCTATCTCTTCAGGATAGCTAACGCCCGGACGCGGACGATTGAATATACGTTTGAGAACATCGGTAGCAACCACATTAACACCTGTTGCCAGAGCAATGTAACAGGCGTCTTTCAATAAATCCTGATCTGAACTTATAAGGCCATATCCCGCGATAGCAACCGGTGCAGCCAAACTGATATATACGGCCGATTCTGTTAATACAAAGGAAGTTGGTTTCAGACCCGGTGCCGCATGGTTGATCTGTTTCAACAGCAAAACATCCGTATTTTGTGCAGGTGACGTGTTGGGCAAAATCACAAAACCAAGCAAAAACAGAATAAATGTCGTAAATTTGCGCATCATTTGAATTTTGTCGACAAAAGTAATAAAAAATGTACAAAATCGCGATTATCGGACCTGAATCAACGGGAAAAACTATGCTGGCGGAGCAGTTGGCGGATCATTACCATTCACCGTGGGTTCCCGAGTATGCGCGGACTTACATCGAAAGCTTGTCAAGGTCGTATCATTTTGATGATATCAAACACATCGCCTTGAAACAAATTGAACAGGAAATTCAATACGAAACGGACCGGACTTATCCTTTTGTGTTTTTTGATACGGAGCTGATCATTACGAAGGTTTGGTTTGAATACTGTTACAATGAAGTTCCTTATTTTATAGAAGATAGATTAAACGACGGTTTCTTTGACTTGTACTTGCTATGTGAACCGGACATTCCCTGGGTGGCTGACTTGGCGAGAGAGCACGGACATGACAGGGAGCATTTTTTTAATTGGTATAAATCTGAAATCATTAAAATTAAAAAGCCCTACATTTGTATTCGTGGAATTGGCGAAGTACGTGTGCAAAACGCAATTCGTAAGATCAATGATTTTTTCAAGCTTACGAATGGTGAATTCGTAAATTGATGATTTACAATCGAATTTTAATACAACACTATGGATACTAAAAAAACATTGGAAGTCATACAAAAGCTTGCTGATACCGGAAGTATCAGTGAGGTATGCCATAAGCAAAAACACAATACCCCCATGCCTTCAGAGGATACGTTGAAGGAAATGGTCAATCTGATCCGGTCTATCATTTTTCCGGGTTATTTCGGAGATGCGGCTGTCAACGCCGATTCGAGGTTGTATCATATAGGTGTGAATATAGATAAGTTGCAATCTCTTTTGCAATCGCAGATTAAAGCCGGTTTGTGTTTTGAATCAACTTCTGAAGAACGGGTTTATGATGAAATCGATCGCCTGGCAAAAAAGAAGTCCTTCGCTTTTATTTCTCAGTTACCGGAAATCAGGGATAAACTATATACTGATGTCGTGGCTGCCTACAATGGCGATCCGGCTGCCAAAAGCTATGGTGAAGTTATTTTTTGCTATCCGGGCATTCGTGCCATCAGCAGTTACCGCATCGCTAACACTTTGCTGAAGTTAGAAGTGCCGCTGATCCCCAGGATTATCTGTGAAATGGCTCATTCCGAAACAGGTATAGACATCCACCCGGGTGCTTCCATCGGTAGTTATTTCACCATAGATCACGGTACCGGAGTGGTGATAGGTGAAACGGCCAGGATTGGCGACCATGTCAAGATGTATCAGGGTGTTACTTTAGGCGCGAAAAGTTTTCCTTTGGACGAAAACGGCAATCCCATTAAGGGAATCGACCGACATCCTAAAATAGGCAATAACGTCATTATCTACTCCAACTCAACCATTTTGGGCAATGTTACCGTTGGCGACGGTGCCGTTATAGGCGGAAATATCTGGATAGATCAGGATGTTCCGGCAGGAGCGAAATTGGTGCAGAAAAAATGAATGGTGGTTGGTAGTTGGTAGTTAGTAGTTTGAAGTTAAAGAAGTTAGGAAGTTATGGGGAATTCGTATATTGCCAAGACATTAAAGGGTTTAGAGGAAGTATTAGCAACTGAATTGATTGCGTTGGGTGCTGATAATGTTGAAATTCAACGCAGAGCTGTGGCTTTTACGGGTGATAAGATGTTGCTTTACAAGGCTAATTTACATCTTCGCACGGCACTGCGTATCTTAATGCCCATTTATACTTTTAAGGCTAAAACACCGGATGAAATTTATGAGGCAGTCAAAAAGTTCGATTGGGAACAGTACATGGACCTCAAAACCGGCTTTGCAGTGGATGCTACGGTTTTTTCAGAAGAAATAACCCATTCTAAATATGCTACTTATCGGGTAAAAGACGGTATTGCTGATTGGTTTAGAGAGAAGTACGACAAACGTCCGTCTGTGAAGTTAAATAATCCTGATTTGCAGTTCAATGTGCATATTTCTCACGATACTTGTACCATTTCTTTGGACAGTTCGGGCGAATCACTGCACAAACGGGGCTATCGTGTTGGTCAAACGGAAGCACCTATCAGCGAGGTGCTGGCAGCAGGCATGTTGTTGCTGGCAGGTTGGGACGGACAGTGCAATTTTATTGATCCTTTTTGCGGTTCAGGTACCTTTCTGATTGAAGCAGCGCTTATTGCCCTGAATATTCCTCCGGGGCTTTATCGTTCTTCCTTTGGTTTCGAAAAATGGAAAGATTTCGATAAGGATCTTTTTGATGTTCTGTATCAGGACGAAAGTGGGGAGAGAGCGTTTGATTACCGGATTTTCGGATACGATATTTCCCGCAAAGCCATCAGAATTGCAAGCGAGAATGTCAAGAGTGCGGGGTTAAGCAAATACATACAATTGTCGGTTCAGCACATTGATCAGTTAGAAGCACCTGCGGGCAAAAATTTAATTGTGACCAATCCGCCTTACGGGGAGCGTTTGGATTTTAAAGAACTTTCCAACACCTACGAAACTCTTGGCTCAGTATTAAAACACAGATTTCCGGGCACGAGTGCCTGGGTCATCAGCTCACAAGACAGATTGTTGCATAAAATAGGATTAAAACCAACTAAAAAAGTAGATTTATTGAATGGGGCTTTGGAATGCCGGTTCAACGGCTATGATATTTTTGCCGGAAAACGCAAAGATTTTTTGTCAAAGATTTGATGAAATCAAAAAAACAATTACCTTTGCAGCCTCTACAAATGCCCAGATGGCGGAATTGGTAGACGCGTTGGTCTCAAACACCAATGGATTCATTTCCATGCCGGTTCGATCCCGGCTCTGGGCACCGTTAAAAAATCATAGAACACTCACAGCTAATAAATTGTGGGTGTTTTTTATTTGTTGGGGGACGTTTGAGGGAGGAGTGAGAATATATCTGTTATAATACAAAAGGGTTGGATCATTTTCGGTAGTATCCCCAAACCATTCTTTAAATTCAGGTGTTCTTACTTGCAGCCATTGACGTTCGTTTAGATTAGTAGGGTTTCCGTTCGGTGCTTTCATAAACGTACCGTCTTTAACGGCTTTTGATTTTATGTCAGCTAATTCTGGATAGGTTTGAATTAGCTCAACACCTATTAATTCATCCAAAGTACTTTTTAAGTTTTTAGCTAATGCAGCGATATTTACAATCTTTTCATCGGGTTGCTCAAACCGCCATTTTCCATCTACTCCACGTTTCCAACCGGTGACAAGACGGATGGTTTTAGCATCTTTTGTGGTAGTCTCCATTTCCCTTGCCACCCTTAATTCATCAAGTACCTTATTCGCATTTTCTAAATGGCTTGCGCCTCTCTCGCCTATGAAACGAAATAAGGGGGTGTCATTTTCACTCTCATCCAACAAATATTTTCCTTTATCGTAGGATTTCTCAATTCCTTTTAGTAACTTTGTAGTCTCAATGCTCAAACCTCCGATTTCGGAGTTAGGACTATTGAGCTCCGTAGGGCTATTCGATTCTTCGAGTAGCTCTATTTTTGTTACTTCGTACGAGTAAGGTGTTGCTGTTCTGCTCTCGTCTCTGTATTCATTTATAGTTGTTTTTACCCTGTACATCTTTCCATCAATCTCAACTGCTCCATAAAAACGATGGATAAGCATTTGGTCATTGTATCCGTTTTCAGCACTACGTACTCCATCTTTTTTAATATAGTCCGGGTGTACTTCCGCTTCAATGCTTTCGTGGATTATTACGGGAGTATTAAACAATTCAGAAAGTCTATCAACCTCATCAAGCAATGCTTTCCTTCTTGCCTGATGTGCTTCCTCGATGGCTAATTCGGCTTCAGATTGTTCGGGGGTTTTAGTTTGAGTCTGTTCAATAGGTTGCTCTATCGTTTCAGTCGGTTGTGAAGTGCTTAAAAATTTTTCATCTTTTGCTTGGTTTCCAAAAACTTCTGTATTATCTTTGTTGTCGGTATTGGATATAGTTCCGTTTGGGTCATTGAGATTATCGGCTTGGGTAGATGACCGCAAAGTATTGTCGGAAACCGATTTCCCATTCTGCGTTTCGGAAGCAGACCATACCGTTTTTAAATTATCGCCATACTTCCCTCTAAACACTCCGCCACTGTTTACATTCCAATAGCTACCGTCATTAGATAATTCAACATACAGCGTATTGTTATGCTTATCGGTAATCTGTATGAGGTATGTGTTGTTTGGTTGTTTGTCGATATTTACACCCTCTTGGATGCGGTTATAGTTTTGAGCCACAAACTCAACAAACTCTACAACATCACTAAAACCAGCTTGCCGTATCTGCTCGCCGCGTCTTTCTTCTATATGTTCAAGTCCGTAAGATTTATTACCACTGCTTAATTTTATGGGTGCAGGTGTTAATCCGCTTTCTGCTTTTATCTCGCCAAAGACAGTAGAACCATTGCGGGCTTGTATAAAATTTAATCCGTTTTGGTCAATCTCCGAACTTAAAACAGCTTGCTTCTCAATTTCTTGTTCAGATTCTATCGTTTCAACAGGCTGTTCTTTAACCTGATTCACATAGTTAGAATAAGCCTCCATCTCGGCTTTCAGTTCTAATACTGCTTTATTCTGTGCAATGTCAAGCGGATTTTCTTCGAGTTTGGCTTCTTCTTTTTGGAGTTTCTTTTCTAAGTTGGAGACATGTTTTTCAACTCTCGGAAGGGATGCAAAAAATTCTTCTCCTTCTTGTTCAATAGAAATGCTATTTATACTTTTGCTGTCTAAGGACGCACCGGATTCTGTATAGGTAGATTGTCCAGAGGGTATTTGACCGGAAATGCCGAGTTCTGTGGCTGAATAAAGCAATTTGCCTGTCCTTATTTTACTGCGCAATGCCTGTTTTTCGGTAGACCCATATTTATGCATCTCACTCAAAGCAGCACGGTCCAATAAATTACCTTCTTCATCAACTAATAAGTAATTACCTTTATTGTCAATTTTTTAAAAGCCAATTTGCAGTTTTGTTTCAAAAAATATATATAATCTCTCTAAAGTACAGTTAACTTCATATATGATCCCCATTAATGTAAATATCCCTGTTTATTGTAAATCAGAAATTTAGCTTCAAAAAGATTTTCTTTTGGTTTGTTCAAATTTTGAAGTAGCTTTGCGGTTTCTACAGAGGTTAAACTTTTCAGTGCATTGCTCGTTGGAGAGCCACTTATGATTAGTTTAATCTCTGTTTTTCTGAATAGTTGATTTTTTCCTTTATCGTAGGATTTCTCAATTCCTTTTAGTAACTTTGTAGCCTCAATGGAGAAACCTCCGCCTTTGCTTGCGGAGTTAGTGCCTTGAGCTTCAGGAGTTGGTAAGTTTTTGCTTATCAACTCTATTTATGTTATCTCATAGTAAATACAGTTTAGGTTGTTCTGCTTGTATTTATGTCTGTTTTTAGCAAAAAAATTGGTACTTTCAAATAGATTTGATACTTTTGCCTCCGAAAGGATTGCCCCACTCGTTTTGGACGTAGAGAGTTTGGACTGTTTAATGATAGTCATCGCTCGGTGGGAAACGTCCTTTTTTGTTTTAAGCCTCTTTTCCGTAAAGCGGAAATTACGTACCTTTGTTCCTTGGTTAGATGTGCCATATATTCAATTTTCCCCCGCAAAAAATTGCGTTTACTAATGGAATTTAGCATATTATAGAAAAACCAACTTGTTATTTTTCGAGTTTGTCGTTCTGATAACTATTTCTGCCAATCAACTTAATCTTAATAACTATGGCCAACATTGAAAATACAAACAACTCTACCCAAAAACTTTTTCTTGGCATAGAGAAGTTGATAAATCACACAAAGCAACAAGTAGCTATTTATGTAAACAATACGCTAAACAACTTGAATTGGTCTATTGGTAACTATATTATTTCTGAAATAAAATACGAAGTATATTCAGACTACGGAAAAAACATTCTTGCGACACTGTCGCAAGAGTTAACAAAAAGTTTCGGGAAAGGATATAGCTATTCTGCACTTACCAGAATGATAAAAGTTGCAAGTGAGTATGACAGTGAAATGTTTGCGACACTGTCGCAAACATTAACATGGAGCCATTTTGTTGAATTAGTTACCATTAAAGATAAAACCAAAAGATTGTTTTATCAGCAAATGTCAGTTTTAGAACATTGGAGTGTGAGAACGTTAAGGCAAAAACAAGATGCAATGCTTTTTGAACGTACATTAATTGCAAAAAAACCTGATAAAATCATTAAATCAGCCCTTGAAAAATCCAAAACAGACCTATCCCCTGACCTTGTTTTCAGAAACTCTTACGTACTTGACTTTCTTGGATTAGAAGGAGATTATTCTGAAAAAGACCTCGAAAATGCAATTGTAGCACAGCTGGAAAAATTTATTTTAGAACTCGGACAGGGTTTTGCTTTTCTCGAAAGACAAAAAAGAATAAGTATTGACGGCATAGATTACAGCCTTGATTTATTGTTTTATCATCGAAAACTAAACAGATTGATAGCAATTGATTTAAAATTGGGTAAATTCAAACCCAAACACAAAGCCCAAATGGAACTTTACCTGCGTTATTTGCAAAAGTATGATCAACAACCAAATGAAAACACACCTATTGGTTTATTGCTATGTAGTGAAGGGAATACTGAACATATAGAATTACTCTTGTTAGGAGATGAAAATATAAAAGTGGCACAATATCTCACACAGTTGCCTGATAAACAATGGTTTGCGGACAAATTGCAAAAATCAATAGAAATAGCAAAAGAAAGTCAAATCAAGACAGAAGAATAAGACTTTGGGATGGTCGTTTTCTTAATCTATTGAATATGCCTAATAGTATGATAAATATTTAACTTATAATCGGTTGGCTTACGCCTGAATTTAATTACGGTCAGTACCTTCTCCTGACTTCGTCACTCAAAAAATCACATTTTTAAAATTGTCTAATAAACAAGATTCTATCGCCGTTATTTGTTTATAAATAATTTGATTTTGAGACTCTAAAATTTGAATTCATTGTATATCTTTACAAAATAAATTTCTATGGTTCGATGATGAAAAAATTATTTCAAACAAAACAATTTGAGTTTTTTACCGCCGGAATAGATACTAAACTGGAGTTGCCTTATTTTGGGAAAGTACGAGCAGGTTTTCCAAGCCCTGCCGAGGATTTTAGTGATGAAAGAATTGACTTGAATAAAATACTGATTCAAAATCCTCTTTCAACTTATTATGTAAAAGTTATTGGTAACTCGATGGAACCCGATTTCTGTGACGGCGATTTGCTTATCATTGACAAAAGTTTGGAATGGGATGATAATCGTATTGCGCTCTGTTTTGTAGAAGGTGAATTTACACTAAAAAGAATACGATATAAGGATGATAAATGTTTCTTAATACCTTCCAATAGTGAATATCCTCTTATCGAAATAAGCGAATACGATAATTCAATCATTTGGGGTGTAGTTTCATACTCGATTAAAAATCATAAATAAATGTTTGCCCATATTGACTGTAATAACTTCTATGCTTCGTGTGAACGCGTTTTTAATCCTGCGTTAAATGGAAAGCCTGTCGTTGTGCTGTCCAACAATGATGGATGTGCCATTGCGCGATCAAGTGAGGCAAAAGCATTAGGAATCCCGATGGGAGCACCTGCTTTTAAATACAAAGAAATTATAGAAAAAAACCATGTTCATGTATTCTCTGCAAACTTCCCGCTTTATGGTGATATGAGTAATCGGGTAATGAGTATTTTAGGCACATTTAGTCCCGTGCAGGAGATTTATAGTATTGATGAGTGCTTTTTGGATTTGTCCGGTTTCGGTTTTGATTTAAAAGCATACGGCTTGAAGATGAAAGAACGTGTTTTTAAATGGACAGGATTACCCATAAGCATTGGTATTGCACCAACAAAGGCATTGTGTAAAATAGCTACAAGAATAGCGAAAAAATATCCAAAACAGACCGGGGGCGTTCATGTGATAGATAGTGAAAATTTAAGGATCAAGGCATTGAAGTGGCTTGAAATCGGTGATGTCTGGGGTGTCGGGAGACAATACACAAAAAGACTTTTAGCTAAAAATATAAAGAATGCCTATCAATTTACTTGTATGAATGACGATTGGGTAAAAACTCACATGTCAATTGTCGGCTTACGTTTGAAATATGATTTACAAGGTATTCCTTCCATTATGATGGAGGATATTAAGGACAAGAAAAATATTGCTACGACCCGAACATTCGATTATAACACTGAAAAGTACGAGGATATTAAAGAACGAATCGTAACTTTTGCTACGAAATGTGCTGAAAAACTAAGAAAGCAAGGCTCATGTTGCAATTCCATTCAGGTATTCATTGCAACCAATTTTTACAGAGAAGATTTGCCGCAATACTCCAATTCAATTTGTATAAAGTTGCCGTTTGCGACTAATTCAACTTTTGAGTTAGCAGAATATGCCGTTATGGGATTGGAACAAATCTTTAAAAAAGGATATGCTTATAAGCGTGCAGGTGTTCTTGTGATGGATTTTACCCCCGAAAGCAATCAACAATTAAATTTGTTTCAAAATAGAAATGTAAAACATATTCCTATAATGCATGCAATGGATAAATTAAACCGAAAGTATGGACATGATTTATTACGCTTAGGAGCGCAAGCTCCCGGAAGGACTTGGCGGATGAAGCAAGAAAAACTCTCGCCACATTATACGACGAATATCCATGAAGTATTATCTGTTAAAGTATAAGGAGTGAATATTTTTTAAAATTATGTGTTTTACTTATAGGTTAAACAAAAGTGCTAATGCCTTGGAGGAAAACACTTAGTGGCAACAGCGATTTGAATTGCTTTCAAATTACCGTGTCTTTGATAGTCAGAACAACTCAGTCCGAACTATCGAGAAATGCTCGAAAGTTGTGAGTTGCTTAAAAATATTCTGAATAACTAAAACGGGATATTCGTTTAATTCAAATTTTAAAGCAAGATTGATAGAGATCTCATCATGATATCAGTCTTGCTTTTTCCTTTTTTTGAAGTTTTTCTTTTTTGTTGGTGTTTTTCGGATTTTTTCGACTTAA
>JAAYQF010000066.1 GCA_012519425.1 Bacteroidales bacterium
TGGCGAGATTTTATATCACCACTTTCCTTGTAAATCAATGATCTCAGAAAAGTAATAATAGCATACTCATGACTGTTTTCCGGAACACTTTGCAAGCGTTTGTCATTAAATTCAAGTGCAACTTTGAAATCCCGGATGCTTCGGAAATCCGATTCTTTGATAGATAAATAAAGATCACCGTCTTGGGGTAAGATATTCAATTGCAAATTTTTATACTTATCAGCTATCTTCCAGTAAGCGTTACTCAACTCCGGATCCTTACTGTAAAATGAAAGTTCTCCATAAGTATGCTCCATGCAACTGTAATAAGCAAGTAGAAGGTTCGGCGTTAGATGAACTTCACTAATTTCATCCAGTAAATCTACTGATTCTTTGTACAAACCGATAGATGCGAGCAAATAAGCCAGTTGTATTTTTGATTCTATCTGCAAATCAACATTGTTAATATCTTCTGCGAGAGCAATATTTTTTTTCAAATACACAATGGCGGAATCAGAGATATAAGGACGGTATTCTTTGTAGATTTGCTGATTGACAGAATAAAGCTGTTGGGGCGTAAGGAACTGTTTTCCTGCTTCAAATTTCAAATTATCAATGCGGTCGTGCCTTTCAACAATATATATTTCGTATTTGCTTAGCAGTTCGTCATACACGCGCATCAGCGAGTCTGTTTCTTTGTCTGACGCTGATACCGGAATTACAAACACTAGAGAAAACACTAAAAAAACTATCAGATTCCTCATTATCCACTGGATTTTCACGAATATTTCTTCCGCAAATTTAGAAAAAATAATCATATAACAATGGAGTTGATATAATTTGGTTTTCTATAAAGTTTACGTTAAATGCCTTATACTCAGAACTCAATACTCAGAACTCAGAACTCAAACCATCTTTAACTGATCAAAGTCAAATAAATAATTCTTTTTCATCCAAAACGTAGGAAAATTTTTGTTTCTTTGTCTAAGAACTATTGAACAACCGAGTGTGAACAAATGTCCGATGAACAATTGATAGAAAAGATACTTTCCGGGGATAAGGAAGCATTTCGCCTGTTGATGGAAAAATACCAGCAGCAGGTGTTTTATGTGGCTATGGGTTTTGTCCATTCACGGGAGGATGCCGAAGATATTACACAAGAAGTTTTTATTCGGGTGTTTCACTCGTTGGGTTCATTCAAAGAAAAATCACTTTTTTCCACCTGGTTATATCGGATTGCACTAAATACTTCTATCAACTACATCAATAAAAACAAAAGGCAAAAGTTCTTTACTGAAGCCGGTGATAACCTGATGAATTTATTCAATAGAAATAATGAAGAAAAAAACGCTCATCAGCAACTTGAAGCAGCAGAAACAGAAAAAAGCATACAAAAGGCGATAGACGAACTACCGGTAAAACAACGCAAAGCCTTTATATTAAGTAAGTATGAGGAACTATCGCAACGCAAAATTGCTGAAATAATGCAAACTTCCGAAGGGGCTGTAGAACAACTTCTGGTACGTGCGAAAAAGAATTTACAAAATAAATTAGCCCATCTCGTAGGAAAATAACAAAACAACTGTCTAACTAAGCAGATATCAGGTAGAGACAATTAGACAATAGAATTAAAAGTTAATATGAAACAGAGAAACAAATTAATCAGCCACACAAAAAAGTCCCCCCTGGGGGATTTAGGGGGCTTTGATAATTACATAAACAACTTTATCCGCAAAGAAAAACAGGAGCAAGTCAATCCCTATCTTGCAACACGCGTATTGGCGGAATTGGAGAAATATGATGAAACCGCAGTTATTGTTCCAATATGGAAAAAAATTGCAGTTGCTGCCAGCTTTGTTTTGGTAATTGCAGCAGGTTTTGGATTGGGAAGCTTTGTACAAGGGGAAAAAGAATTTATTGCCATCAATATTAATGATGCACAACTTGAAAATTTAAATCTTTATACATTAACAGACCATGAATAATAAAAACAAAATACTGATTTGGATTATCGTCTTGCTGGCGATACTAAACTTAACGACAATCGTTTCCATTATACATCACAGATATAAAGACAAACAAGCTACTGAAACTGTGATTGTTACAGGACAAGGACAAAATCCGCTAAGTGGCCGGTTTTTTATGCAAGAAATGGGATTTGACAACAAACAAATGGAGCAATTCAGGCAAATAAACCGAAACTTCAAGCCAAAATCCAATCAAATCATTTGGCAAATGGACAGTCTGAAAGTGTTGATCTTTGATGAGCTAAACAAACAACAAGTTGATACGGCAAGACTACAACAATTAAACTCAGCATTCGGGGAATTGCATGCAGAACTGAAAGATGAAACCGGCATGTTTTATTTAAAATTGAAAGAAATTTCAAACACTGAGCAAATTGAAAAGTTGAAAAGTGCTTTTGAGCCGCTCTTTTATCAGGAAAATAGCCCTACTCAAGGCAGGGGAAGAGGCAGAGGCGGCAGACATCAGCCCTGTTATGACAATGAAATCCAAAATTAAAAACAGCAAAATATTTAAA
Organism: Bacteroidales bacterium; assembly: GCA_012519425.1. GTDB lineage: Bacteria > Bacteroidota > Bacteroidia > Bacteroidales > Paludibacteraceae > Paludibacter. The sequence continues at coordinate 2,522 of JAAYQF010000066.1, forward strand.
CAAGAATTTATACAAACAATGATTTAAAAACAAGAAAATTATGAAAACAATTGTGTTTACAGTTGCGTTTGCAATGATGACTGTAGTAGCTTTCGGTCAAAACAATCAACAAGCAAAAGCTGCAAATAAAACTCAAACAGAAAGCAATATTCAAACTCGAAAAGGTCCTAATTTCGTGGATAAAAACAAAAATGGAATTTGTGACAACTATGAGCAAGGAACCCGCCCGGCACGAGGTCAGGGACGAAATGCCAAAGGTGGAGGAGCAAATTTCGTGGACAAAAATAAAGACGGTGTTTGTGATAACTATCAATCCGGAAATCGTCCGGGACGTGGTAAAAGGACAAGGTAGAGGTAGCAAAGCTGTAAGTAGTAAAAAATAAAACTTACCTTTTCAAACTTAGAAAAAAATGAAATCTATTAGTAATATCACACTTGCAACAATGCTGTCCATCTTTTTCTTTGCAAGTTGTGAAACAAAATCAAATGAGATCAATAATGATTTGGCATCTGACACAGAGTTGATCGATGCTGAAAACATATCAATAGCAGACCAATCATTAATCGGACTTGCTGCCAATCAAGTTGTTCCCGGTGATGTAACAGAGACAGATATTGAGCACCTTCTTTATATGCTTGAAGAAGAAAAATTGGCACATGATGTTTATGTTTATTTCAACGGGAAATTCAATAAAAGGGTGTTTCAAAACATCTCGAAAAGTGAAGCTGTACATCAGAAGGCTATAATATATCTTATCAATCTATTTGGTGTTGAGGCACCGGATTCAAAGCCTGCCGGTGAATTTCATAATCCTGAATTACAAGCACTTTACACCAAGCTGATCACAGAAGCTGAAACTTTGGAAGATGCGCTGAAAGCAGGTGCATTGATTGAAGAGGTTGATATTATGGACTTGAAAAAAGCCATTTCCGAAACTGAAAACGAAAATATCAAGCGTGTTTTTTCAAATCTGCTACAGGCTTCGGGCTATCATTTGAAAGCTTTTGTCAAAAACCTCAGTGTACGTGGCATTGATTATCAGCCTCAATTTTTATCTCAAGAAGAGTTCAATACAATTTTAGAAAACAGTCGGTCGAATAGGAAATCATCTTCTCACAAACCTACTACTCGCTGCTCGTAATTTTGGCTTGTATCCTTTCGACTATTATTCTAATCTGATGGCAGGCTGGACAAAGTATTTTTTAAATAAGAAAAATGAAGCTAAAATTCTGTTTAATACCGTTTTAATTATTTCCCCAACCGATAAATCGGCACAAGACGGGTTGGATTTAATAAAGTAGTAAGGTTTATATCTTTAAATTTAAATGTGTATCTTTGCGGACTTAATTTTCATCAATCTTAATTTTAAAAAAAGCGTTTATGAAAAGTATTAAAGGAACTCAAACAGAAAAAAATCTGTTAAAATCATTTGCCGGAGAGTCTCAGGCGAGAATGCGTTACACTTATTTTGCAAAAGAGGCTGATAAAGAAGGCTACAAGCAAATTGCAGCTATTTTCATGGAAACCGCCGAGCAGGAAAAAGAACACGCGAAACGCATGTTTAAATATTTGGAAGGCGGAATGGTTGAAATTACTTCAACTTATCCGGCAGGAGTTATCGGAACCACAGCAGAAAACTTAGAAGCTGCTGCTGCAGGAGAAAACGAAGAATGGTCAGAACTTTATCCCATGTTTGCTGACATTGCTGAAAAAGAGGGATTTAAAGAAATTGCCGTCATGTACAGAATGATAGCGAAAGCTGAAGCCATTCATGAAGAACGCTATTTAAAACTCTTGCAACGTGTGAAAGACGAAACCGTATTCTCACGCGACGAGGAAATTGAATGGCAGTGTCGCAATTGCGGATATGTTCATAAAGGCAAAAACGCACCGAAAACATGTCCCGCTTGCTTGCATGCACAAGCTTACTTTGAGCCTAAATGTGATAAGTATTATTGATTTCTTCTCTTCATTTTTTTGTCTTGACACAAAAAAACGAAACAAAAAAGACAGCTACTGCTCATTGAGGGTGGTAGCTGTTTTTGTGTTCTAACAATATGAGGCACCATCAAAATATTAATATAAAATTGAATATATTTGCGGATTGATTTTTAAATATAATTCAGAACAACTCGATCAGAGTATTAATTCAGATAACCATTGTAAAATATACACAAACAATAAATTTATAAAACTATGTTTGAAATGTTATTTGGAATATCACTAATAGACTATATCAGAGAGAATTATATCGTACTATTAGACCACGCGGGTACATTTGCATTTGCTTTAAGTGGAATTCAACTGGCTGCCGAAAAAAAATTCGACTGGTTTGGAGCCTATGTGGTGGGATTGGTTACTGCAATTGGCGGTGGAACTACCCGCGATTTATTGTTAGGTGTAACTCCTTTTTGGATGTCAAACAGTTCCTATTTAATCGTGACGGCAGTGGCTCTGTTTTCATTTGTTGCTCTTAAGAGATTCATTTTCAGATTAAATAAAGCCCTGTTTTTGTTTGATGCCATCGGTCTCGGACTATTTACAGTGGCCGGAATAGAAAAAACCCTGGCTGTAGGTTACCCATTTTGGGTTGCCATTATTATGGGTATGATCACGGGCTCGGTTGGAGGTTTGATCAGGGATGTTTTAATCAACGAAATGCCCCTTATATTACGTAGAGATATATACGCAACAGCTTGTATTGCCGGAGGTCTCGTGTTTGCATTGTGTTACCGGCTCGAAGTAAACCGTGCTTTGATTGACCTTATTTCAGCTTCTACCGTAATACTGATCAGATTTATTGCTGTTAAGTATAAAATTCAACTCCCAACAGCAAAATACGGGGATATAAAGATCGATAAGAAAATTTTCAGACCAAAAAATAAAACAGAATGAGTTTGAAATTCAACTTTAAAAACGGCCTGCCGCACAAATCTACAGCCATTATCTCCGTAATTCTTAAAGGACTAGGACAAATCATGCTTCAGGAAAACAGCATTACCGGCTTGCTGTTTCTGATTGGGATTTTCTACGGTTCACTCGCCATGGGCTTTGCTGCACTTTTAGCAACCGTATGCGGAACTGCCATTGCTTATTTGCTGAAATACGATCAAACGGAAATCAATCAGGGACTTTACGGGTTCAGTGCCGCATTGGTCGGGGTGGCAGTAATGCTGTTCTTAAAACCGGTGTTTTGGTCTTGGGTCATTGTTGTAATAGGTGCGGTGTTGGCGGCAATGTTACAGCACTTTTTTATAAAACGAAAATTTCCCGCCTATACCCTACCCTTTGTGTTAGTGACCTGGCTGATACTATTTGTTTGTAATCTCTTTTATAGTGATTTATTTGCAGTATCCTCACCGGCTATTGCAGAAGCGAGTGATTCACTAACTGACGGATTTAAAAGCTTCGGACAAGTGATCTTTCAAAGTAGCTTATTATCGGGCATATTGTTCTTTTTGGCAGTCTTTATCAGCTCACCCATTTCGGCCCTGTACGGACTTGCAGCAGCAATTATTTCCGCCATTTTAGCATTTTACGTCTCTATACCAATCAACGATATCAACCTCGGACTTTACGGCTTCAATGCGGTTTTGTGTGCCATTGTCTTTGCCGGACCACAAGTCAAGGATGGTATATGGGTATTGATTTCGCTTGTGCTTGCTCTCGCCATCAGTCTGTTGATGCTAAAAACAGGAATTACAAAACTTACATTCCCATTTGTTTTGGCGACTTGGGTGACTTTATTTCTGAGAAACAAAATACAAAAAAACCCGAAAAAGCAGTTTGACACTTTAAAAAGCAACAAAGCCAACTAATTTACAGTAAATTAGTTAGCTTTGTTTCGTTAATTTCCAACTAGTATAACTTATGCTCCGCAATTATTATTTCGGGAAACCTACGGTCTGTGCTAACAGCACCTCTTGAGATTTAGACAATTGCAATAAGCCATGAAGTTCTTCCTTATCGAAAGAACCCCTCGCAACCGTTGCCAATCCCTCTGAAGCGCAATAGAGATAAATATTTTGCGAAATATACCCACAGTTTGTGTAGGAGTATTGTTGGCTTGCCGCTTTGTCCATATCAGCAACAATCATAATATTAAGCGGTGCATCGTACACATAATCCTGTAGTCCAGCGCTTTTTCTATGGTCACCACCTTTTACCAAAGTAAGCTTGTGTTCCTTTGCATTGTAAAAATAGACACCTTTTTTTGAAATTACATAAAGCTCTAACTCCTGACGATCCATAGCTGTGGGAGCCGTTCGTTTGTCTTCCCTATTGAAGCCGTTAGCAGCCCATAATAAATCAGATAATTGCTGGTCAGAGAGATCCTTCTCTGAAAACGAACGAGTTGATTTTCGCTCATTTAATGATTTCATCAAAGGTTGTCCGCCACTCCTGTCGGGAGCCGGTAATTTAATTTCTTGTGCATTCATACTACAATATCCTATACTGATTAAAATAATTGATAAAATTTTTGTTTTCATGTGTGAGTGAATTTAATTTTTTTAAAAGCAGGCCTAATATAAGAGTTTTATTTGAAAAATAAAAAAACGAAGCAAAAAAGTTAAGACTACGCCCGCTTCGCTTGAAAAATAAACTTTTTATTAACTTTGTCGCATTAAAATTTATAAACCGAATACGGGATGAAAGAAGAATTACTAAAGTATTTGCGCTATTTCAATATGATGGATGAACGGGAAGATTTTGAGGCCATCCATCAGGAAGTCGAAAAGGGTATTGTTTTTAAGGGAACTAATCTCTGGATTCTGATTTGCGCTATTTTGGTGGCATCTGTGGGGTTAAACATGAACTCAACAGCTGTGATAATCGGTGCTATGCTTATTTCACCACTTATGGGACCGATTAACGGGATGGGCTACAGTTTGGCGACCTACGATTTTGATTTATTCAAAAAATCCGTTAAAAATTTAACTTTTGCCATATTGGTGAGCTTGCTTACCTCAGCGCTTTATTTTTTTATATCACCGGTCAGCTCTGCCCATTCGGAACTTTTAGCACGTACCAGTCCTACCATTTATGACGTGTTTATTGCCTTGTTTGGTGGTGTGGCAGGCATGCTTGCTTTGAGTAGCAAGCTTAAGGGCAATGTAATTCCCGGAGTTGCAATTGCCACAGCCTTGATGCCACCTATCTGTACGGCAGGCTACGGATTGGCTACACTGCAGTTCAGTTTCTTTTTTGGTGCTTTGTATCTTTTTACCATCAATACTGTATTTATAGCCGTAGGTTCATTAGTGGTTTCGCAAGTCTTGAAGTTCCCTATCCGTAATGTGGTGGACAAAGTGCGATCAAAAAAGATAAATCGTTATATCACGGCTACACTTTTGGTTACAACCATTCCAAGTGTTTATTTTGGTTACCAACTGGTGCAAAATGAAAATTTTTCTAACAATGCCAAGCGGTTGGTAGAAAAAGTTTCAGTACAGGAAAGATCATATTTGATTGAAAACCAGATAAATGTTAGCAATAAAAGTATTCAACTGATTTATTCAGGTTACGGGGTTTCTGATGAAGCCAAGTCAGCAATTAAATTACAGGCTTTAGCATTGGACATTGACACATCTAGATTGACAATTTTAAATGCAACAGATATGGATATTCTGCGTGAGGAAACCCAGAAAATTCAATCGGAAACGGATGTTATTTCCAATCAGTTAATTGCAACTCAATTTGCTTTAAATCAAGCAGAAGCAAGCCTGGACAGCATCAAAGACATTGACCTAAAAGGGAAAGTGATTTTAAATGAACTGAAAGAATTTTATCCGCAAATTTTATCCTGTGCTTACACCATTACTTTTATTCATCCCGATACCACAAAAATACCCTTAGTCATTTACACATCAAATACCGTATTGAACAGAAACGATAGAAATAAAATTATCAACTGGACAAAATCCCGGTTAAAAGATGAAACAGCGAAAGTCTATTTTGAAAAAGAGTGACTTTATATTGCATATATAACCAGCTAGAGCAGCAACAATTAACTGAAAAACCATGAGAAAAATCAGGCAAAATAAATCAATGAGATTCTTCAATCCCTCCCCTTTTATATCGGCTCTTAATCGAAAAAAGAACGATCCGAGGGAGTTTACCTTTACGGGAGACTTAAAGGTCAATGAATTAGCTATTCAGCTATTTAAGTACAACAAAGAAGGCTGTGAAGAAATAAATAATATTTCACCCGGGGATATCAGCGCATTTAAAAAAGACGGAAATAATTACTGGTTAAACATTTATGGCTTAAGTGATACGGAATCCATCGTTTCAATTTGTGAAAAACAAGGTATCCATAGTTTGGTGATTCAAGATATTCTTGATGTTGATCAAAGACCTAAATTTCAAGAATTTGAAAATTATTCTTTTCTGACTTTAAAATCAATTGCTCCTTCCGAAGAAAATGAGATGATAACAGAGCAAATCAGTTTTGTTTTCGGAGCAAATCATTTGATCTCTTTTCAGGAGAGAAAGGCGGACTTCTTTGAACACATAAGAGTCAGGCTAAGAGAAAACAAAGGAATTTTAAGAGAGCGCGCTGTGGATTATTTGCTTTACACCATGCTTGAATCAATTCTTGACAATTATTTCAGAGCCCTTACGAAATTGGATGAGGAGATTGAAAAATTTGACTTCATGAACACTAAAAAGGAACCATCCCCAAACGCACTTGAAGTCATTGAAAATGACAAAAAGTTGGTTACTTTTATCAAGAAATCTATTCTGCCAATCAAGGAATTTACTCAGATGGTTGAGCGTGGTGAATGTCAATTTATTGAAAAGAAACACATCAAGTATTTTTCCGAAATTAAAGATATGTGCCTGACCTTGATTGACAATTGTGATATCATTCTCTCATCGCTTGAAAGTGAAACCAATCTATTTTTTTCTGTTCAGGGACATCGCATGAATCAAGTAGTGAAAACCCTTACAATCGTTTCAACCATATTTATTCCTTTGACCTTCATTGCAGGTATTTACGGAATGAACTTTTTATATATGCCTGAACTTAAATGGAAATACGGTTATTTGGGAATATGGCTGGTTATTATTTGTATTTCCTTCGGAATGATTATATTTTTTCGCAGAAAGAAGTGGTTTTGAAACATCACCCAATCCTCTCAAAACAAGAAGATTGGGTGATACTAATAATTCTATTTTGAAGACAAAGTGTTAAGCCTTCTTCTTATCCGGTATAGTTGCTACCACCGATACAATCACCAAAATTGCCAAAAGCAAACAGAAGGCTAATCCCAACATTGCTCCTTGTCGGATTATCACATTATCTTGTCTGCCTACGAAACCTATGATGTTGCCCAACCAGGCGATTGGCTCGGTTCTGGAGATCACTGCCGTGTAAATTCCTGCTGCAATGGCAACTCCAAAGCTTGTTCCAAGCGATGATGCCATTTTGAAAATACCTGCTCCACTACCTGCCTGATTATCGGGCAAGTTAGACAATGCAGCGTCGGTAGCAGGAGTGGCAAAGAAAGCCAGGCCCAATCCAAAAAGCGAGTAGGCAATAATTGCCAATACCACGTATTGTCCTGTCATGATCTGTGTCTGCATAAGCAATATAATGGCTGCACAAATTATTAATGCTCCCCAGATAATCGGTTTTTTTGCACCAAATTTTTGCAGCAACTTTTCACCAACACGAATAAACAAAATCACGACAACAGCAAAACCTAATGTTAGCAATCCGGCTTCCATTGCTGAGAATTGTGCTCCGCGTTGCATCAATGTAAGAGAGACGATAAGCATACCCGAAGTGCCGTTAATGAAGAAGTTTGCCAAGGTAGCTCCTGTAAATATTTTATTTTTGAATAATCCAAAATCTACGAAAGCAAATGGTACTTTCTTTTCTATGTAAATAAATAAGTAACCAAACACAATTGTAATGGCTACCAAAACAATGGTTATCCAATTTGTCCAACCAAGTTTATTTCCGTTGGTTATGAATATCTGCAGGGCAACCATTGCGATCATAAACATAATAATCCCACCCCAGTCAATTTTGTATTTGCCTGCTCCTTCACGTTTGTTTTCGGGAAGTTCTTTTGTTAAATATAAGGCTATGATTGCCACTATTACTGCAAAAAAGAAAATCCATCTCCAACCGGCAATCCATTGTGAATCAAGTCCTGATGCGATAATTCCTCCTGTAAGTGAACTTAATCCCGATCCACCGAATGTTCCGATAGACCAAAGACTGATGGCACGTTGACGTTCTTTTCCTTCCCAGAAAATTTTAATCATACCCAAACTCGTGGGCATCACAAAAGCTGCTGATAGTCCTTGCAAAGCACGCCCTATAAGAAGCATCGGCACAGCAAGGTCGCCTTTGGGTGATAATCCCACTAAAAGAGAGCCTGCAATAGCCAAATACAACCCGATTCTGAAAGTTTTTACACGACCGATACTATCGGCCAATCCACCTATCACAACTATAAAAATCCCTGAAAACAGGGCGGCGAGAGACACGGCAATATTCATAGTATTTGCGTCGATGCCGAGCACTTCTGTCATCACTGGTGACACGTTCATCATTGAGTTGGCAAAAAGCCAAAAAGTTAAAACTGCTAAGACAAAGCCTATAAGTACTTTATCTGTTCCTTTGTAAGATGTTGTTGTTTGCATTGCTTTGAGATTTTTAGTTTAATATGACATGGAACTTACGACCACTTTATTTTGTATAAAAAAAATCGTGATTGACATGTTCGTTTCATACATTTTAGTTGTTGATGTGAGTGAATATCTGTAATATAATTCAATATAGTTCTCAAATTAAACCATAAAGATGATCTTCAATTTAACCGTCCATTTGCTCCATCTTAAACCTTGATGTTTTTCGCGACAAATGTATAATTTTTTTCTTTATGATGTAATTAACGAAACAATTTTTTAATTTTTTTATTCGCATCTTCCGCTTGATAATTTATGAGAATAATATACCTTTGCGGTTAAAAGTAGCCCCAAGCAAACTGAAAAAATTCAATCAAACCCGGGATTACAGGGTAATTTTATAAGAAAACAAGAGGGTTACTATAACACATGCAAAAATCATTATTTACAGTCAATTATACAAATAAATCAAAACAATAAATCCCATAAAATTTAATCTTATGAATAATAAACTATTATCCGCAGTTGCAAAGCTCCAACCCGAAATGAAAGAGTGGATGGACTATATGCACCAAAACCCGGAACTGAATATGGACACGCCTAAAACAGCCAAATACATCGCCGAGAGACTAAAATTTTGGGGCTATGATGTTGTAGAGGGCGTTGGCGGAACAGGCATTGTAGCATCTATGACAATAGGCAACGGAAAGAAATCTATTGGTCTGCGCGCAGACTTTGATGCGCTACCTATTTTGGAAGACAATGATTTGCCGTACAAAAGCAAAATAGAAGGATGGTCGCACCTTTGCGGACACGACTCACACGCCACGATGTTGCTTGGCGCAGGAAAATATTTAGCAACAACTAAAAACTTTAACGGAACCGTACGCCTGATTTTCCAACCTGGGGAAGAAACTATGGAGGGAGCACCGGCAATGGTTGCAGATGGACTATTCAAACGTTTCCCTGTTGACGCAGTGTACGGAATGCACAATATGCCGGGCTTACCATTAGGAAAATTTCATTTCCGTGAGGGCGAAACAATGGCAGCCGTGGACAATTGGGAAATTGAGCTAACAGGTAAAGGTTCGCACGGCTCAATGCCTGAATTAAGTATTGACCCATTGGTGTGCGGAGCTTCGCTTGTGATGGCACTACAAACTATCGTGAGCCGCAACGTATCGCCATGGAAAAACTCGGTGGTAAACGTGGGAGCGTTTCAGTCGGGCATAGCAGGAAATGCTGTTCCTCAGAAAGCTATTTTGCGATTGAGCATACGTAATATGGAACCTGACCTTCGTATCATGGTTCTTGACAAAATCCGTTCAATCACGAAAGCGCAAGCCGAAGCGTTCAACTGTCAATACGAAATTCGCGAGGGAGTGGCAGGAGCAGTATTAATTAATACTCCCGAAAACACCAAGTGGGCAGCAAACGTAGCAAAAGCCACTTTCGGCGAGGACCAAGTAGTGGAAAACATGCATCCCTACATGGGCAGCGAAGACTTTGCCTTTATGCTGAAAGAGAAAGCAGGAACATACTGCATGATAGGCAACGGTGATACCTTTATGGTGCATCACCCCAAATATGTATTCAACCAGGATATGCTTAGCCGTGGCGCAACTTACTGGGTGGCTTTGGTGGAAGATTATTTGAAATAATTCTCACAGCCTTTATCACATTAAGACTTGATCTGACAAATCCTATTTTACGTCCATCCTGCGTAAAATAGGATTTACTTTCTTCGCAAAAAATGCGTAGAAAAAGTAGGTTATTCTTCGCAAAGTAGTATATTTGCAAAAAATCAGCATGGCAAAGTACATTTATCAACGGGAAAACTGGACGGATTTTACTTGGAATGAAAAGAAAATCAGTCCGTTATTGGCGGAAGTGCGCCATCTGCAAGGTCGATTATTAGGCAAGATGACCTCGCTTGGTTTTGGCTATCAGGAAGAAGCAACACTAAAAAACATCACGCTTGATATTATAAAATCGTCGGAGATTGAAGGTGAAAAACTTAATCAACAACAAGTTCGTTCGTCAATTGCTCGCCGTTTAGGACTTGAAGTCGCCGGCCTTGTCAGCTCTGCCCGAAATATTGACGGTATTGTTGACATGATGCTTGATGCAACACAAGCTTATGAAAAACCGCTGACAGAGGAACGTTTATTCGGTTGGCACGGCGCACTGTTTCCAACCGGACGAAGCGGACTTTATTCCATTGAAGTAGCGCAATACCGGACAGGTGGAGTACAAGTTGTATCCGGAGGTTTTGGAAATGAAAAAGTACATTACGAGGCAGTTTCAGCCCGGCATGTAAAATCGGAAATGGATGCTTTTCTTCAATGGGTGAATACCAACAACCAACAAGATAGTGTAATAAAAGCTGCAATATCACATTTGTGGTTCGTTACCATACACCCATTTGACGATGGCAACGGACGTATTGCCCGAGCAATTTGTGATATGTTGCTCGCACGAAGCGATGAAAGCAAACAGCGATTTTACAGCATGTCGGCACAAATCAATAAAGAACGAAAAAAATACTATGAAGTCCTCGAGAAAATACAGCACTGCACTGAAGACAGCGATATTACCATTTGGCTCGAATGGTTTTTAAAATGCCTGAAAAATGCTTTGCTGTCTTCAGAAAATATATTGAAAAGTGTTCTGAAGAAAGCGGAGTTTTGGAATAAGCACGCTAAAACAACCATCAACGAAAGACAAAGATTGATGCTCAACAAATTGCTTGACGGTGATTTCGTTGGGAAATTACAATCTTCAAAATGGGCAAAAATATGTAAATGTTCGCAAGACACAGCCATCCGTGATATCAAAGACCTGATTGAAAAAGGTATTTTACGACAAGAAGATGCAGGCGGCAGGAGTACAAATTATGAGCTTGTGGAGATATAATAATATATCTAACTGTTGTTGAATTTCTTCGTATGTTAATCAATTTGTTATCTTGCTGCACCTATACATTAAACTTACAGGTGAAAACAAATTCCATAAAGCTTAGGAAACAGTTTCTTTGATTTGAAAATATCTTGTAGCTTTGCAGTTTGATTTTTAGAATTGGTGATGAATATCGGGAAAACCTTCCTCATTATTTCCGGCTTTATATCTGTTGGTTTAGGCGTACTTGGTATGTTTTTGCCTTTGCTCCCCACTACCCCATTCTTGCTGTTGGCTGCGGCTTGTTTCGGGAAAAGTTCCCCGCGGTTTTATCATTGGCTGTTGAACAACAAGTGGTTTGGAAGCTATATTAAAAACTACAAATTGGGACTTGGAATTCCGTTAAGGATTAAGATTTTCTCCATCAGTTTTTTGTGGATTGCCATCCTGACAAGCGTTATTTTCTTTGTAAACAATATTTACATTAGGATACTGCTGATAGTGATTGCCATAGCGGTTACTACGCATATCAGCATTGTCAAGGCGAAAAGATAAAACATAAAATTACCTCCATAAATTTCACCCAAGACCTTCGGTAATGCTACCTACGACCTTGACTGGTGAGCCGAAAAATAAGTGAGAACAGCGTTAAGAATCGTCCTTGTTTGAGCAACGAAGTTGCGAGTTTGGACGATTTAGCTGTTCGAGCACTAATTTTTCGAGCGAAGCAGGCTCAGTCTTGATTTTTTTTTGCTTCGTTTTTTTGTATCAAGACAAAAAAATGAAGAAGCATCAATAAGTATGGCTGTCCATGGTTTAAACACAGACATCCATAAATTTTAGAATACTACATAAAAATCAAACAATCTGCTCCAACTGAGACACATTGGCTTTAATCTCTTCGTCGGATAAGGAATAATTGGATAAATCACCCGCCAGATACTGATCGTAAGCTGCCATATCAACCATACCGTGACCCGAAAGATTGAATAAAATCACTTTGGGCTCACCCGATTCTTTAGCTGCTTTGGCTTCGTTGATAGCTGCAGCAATGGCGTGTGCAGATTCGGGAGCAGGCATAATGCCTTCGGTTTGTGCAAACAAGACACCTGCCTCAAAAGAATCCAGTTGCTGAATAGACGCAGCCTCAATTAAGTTATCTTTTAACAACTGACTGACTATGGTTCCCGCACCGTGGTAACGTAAACCACCCGCATGAATGTGAGCGGGCGCAAAATTATGTCCCAGGGTAAACATTGGGAATAAAGGAGTATAACCGGCTTCATCACCAAAATCGTATTGGAAAATACCACGCGTCAGTTTAGGACAGGAAGAAGGCTCAACGGCTACAAACCTGGTTTTTCTTTCTCCGGTAAAATTATGACGTAAAAACGGGAACGAAATTCCGGCGAAATTAGAGCCGCCACCGAAGCAACCAATCACCACATCCGGATATTCTCCTGCCATCTCCATTTGCTTTTCTGCCTCCAGACCAATAATAGTCTGATGCAAAGAAACATGATTCAACACACTACCCAATGTATATTTGCAGTTTGGAGTACTCATAGCCAATTCAATAGCCTCTGAAATAGCTGTTCCTAAACTTCCCTGATAATTGGGATTTTCCGTAATGATCTTTCTGCCGGCTTTGGTTGACATAGAAGGAGATGCAATTACTTGTGCTCCCCATGTCTGCATCAAAGAACGACGATAAGGCTTTTGTTCATAGCTGATTTTTACCATATACACGGCTAATTCAATTCCGAACATCTTAGTCGCCAAAGCCATGGCTGTACCCCACTGACCCGCACCGGTTTCAGTGGTTACGTTGGTGATACCTTCTTGCTTGCAATAATAGGCTTGTGCCAAAGCCGTATTCAATTTATGTGAACCAATCGGACTTACACTTTCATTCTTGAAATAAATATGAGCCGGTGTATCCAGGGCCTTTTCCAAACCATATGCGCGAACCAATGGGGCCGGACGATAGATCTTATATTTTTCCAACACCTCTTCCGGAATGTCAATCCAAACGTCTTTGTCATTGATTTCCTGATGTACTAACTCTTTGGCAAATAAAGGATATAAATCTTCTGCCTGAATGGGTTTTTTGGTGCCGGGATGCAAAATGGGCATAGGCTTATTCGGCATATCGGCCATAACATTATACCATTTTTTGGGTATATCTCTTTCGGTCAGTAAAAATTTTTTGATCTTTCCCATGATTCATTTAATTTTAAAATTGGTTTTTAATAAGAAACGGGGCAAAGATAATACATAGAAATGAATAAATAAAACTTTTCAAACATTTTTTGTTACAATTTATTATATAAACATCAAAATTAGTTATAAATCAAAAGAAAAAGGTACTATTTTTCACACCTACTCATTGAGGAAAATTTACTGATAAAACTTTATTTTTAAATCGAAAAATCCCGAATTTTCAAAGATTTCCATCAAACTAGTAAAATAATACCTACTTTTGTGGGAAATATAAAAACATCAATTATGATCCAATCCATGACCGGATACGGCAAAGCATCCGGAATTTACAATGAAAAAAAAATAGTTGCTGAAATTAAGTCTTTGAACAGTAAACAAGCGGATGTATCCACTCGCATGGCGGGCTTATACAGAGAGAAGGATATAGAAATCAGAAACTTGTTAATCCAGGAACTGGAGCGTGGTAAGATTGATTTTTCCCTGTATTATGAGTCTTTCGACAAAGACACCAACAGCCGCATCAATCAATCGATGGTTGAATCGTATTATGAACAAATACGGGAAATTTCCGGCAACACGGATATTGCCATGCCGGAGAATTGTCTGGAAATTATTTTACGTATGCCGGATGTAATGAAGTCTGAAATTGTTGAATTGGATGAAAATGAATGGATTGAAGTGACCAAAATCATTGCTGAGGCCATTGAACAACTGAAAGCTTTCAGACAACAAGAAGGTAAATCTTTGGAGCAGGTATTCCGGTCCAAAATAACCAGTATCAGTAAGTTACTAAAAGAAATCGAGCAATATGAAGCAGAGAGAGTTGAAAAGATCCGGGCAAGGTTCATAGAAGGACTGCAAAATTTATCGGATAAATTCGACTATGACCAAAACAGATTGGAGCAGGAACTTATGTTCTATATTGAAAGATTGGATGTAAATGAAGAAAAAGTCAGGCTGCAAACACATTTGGACTATTTTCTGGAAACCATGGAAAAAGAACATGCTCCCGGGAAAAAACTGGGTTTCATCACCCAGGAGATAGGCAGGGAAATCAATACCTTAGGTTCTAAATCCAACCACAGTGAAATGCAGAAAATTGTAGTATTGATGAAAGATGATTTGGAACAGATCAAAGAACAAGTATTGAATGTCTTATAGGAAAGGAATTAGCGTTACTGGATTTTTAATTGAGTTTGTATGGGCAAAATAGCTATATTTTTCAAGAAAATTTACCGTTTTATCACACGTGACATATGGCGTATTGCAGACAATGAGTTGTCGCGTGGCAGACGATTCCTTTATCGATTTGTAAAAGTTATTGTGATCTCTTTTCGTGGTTTTTCACAAGACAAACTGGTCGTCAGAGCATCAGCACTCACCTACTCCATCATGTTTGCCATCGTCCCGCTGATTTCTTTGTTTATCGCAATAGGTAAAGGATTTGGTGTAGAAAACATCATAGAAAATTGGTTACATAGAGTACTGATCGCTCAAAGCGAACTCATCCCTTTTATCATGGAGTTTGTGGAAAAATATTTGGAAACCGCACAAGGCGGATTATTCATCGGAATAGGAATAGCCATACTGCTGATATCTGTGATGAATTTTTTCAAGCAATCGGAAAAAGCCTTTAACAGCATTTGGCAAGTGAATAAATCACGATCTTTTGTGCGTCAATTTTCAACCTATTTTTCGGCACTTTTCCTGGTCCCGGTCATGGTAGTGCTAATCAGCGGTTTGAGCATCTTCTTGAATAAGATATTGAATTATCTGCAATTGACAAATATCTTGTCTCCCTTTCTGCAATTCGGCGTTAAATTCATGCCCTACCTAATTAGCTGGATTGTCTTTACATTAGTGTACATTATAATACCCAATACCCGTGTAAAGATCACCAGTGGCATCGTTGCCGGAGTGATAGCGGGGACGGCTTTTCAATTCTTTCAAATGCTGTATATTGAAGGTCAAGGATATCTTTCCCGCTACAACATGGTTTACGGTAGTTTTGCTGCCATTCCGTTGCTATTGCTATGGTTGCAAATTTCATGTTTAATTGTATTGTTCGGTGCCGAAATATCATACGCTTTCCAAAACCTTCAGAATTACGAATACGAGGGAGAAAGCAACTCCATCAGCATTCGATACAAAAAATTTCTCAGCTTATTCCTGACCTATGTCATTGTCAAACGCTTTGAAAACAAACAATCACCCCTGCGCAACGATCGGATAGCAGCTACCTACAAACTACCCATCCGATTGGTGAATCAGTTGTTGAGCGAATTAACAGCCAATGGTATCATTACTGAAATCAGGGATGATGAGCTGAAAACCAAATCTTATCAGCCTGCCATGGATATCAATCAGTTGACCGTGGATTTGTTCGTGAATAAATTTGAAAGTTATGGCTCTGAATTGTTCCTGGCAAACAAACACCCTGAATTGGACAGGTTCTGGAAGAAACACCTTGAAATGGTCAAAAATGCTCCGGCTCCTGAAGCTATTTTATTAAAAGATTTATAGACTTATTTTGAAACCCATGATCATCGGCATTACAGGAGGCATAGCCAGTGGAAAATCAACCCTTTCCAACTTACTGAAGGCACACGGATTCCCGGTGTATGACAGCGACCTGGAAGCCCGCAGGTTGCAAAATGAACATCCTGAGATCATTTCTCAGACCAAAGCCCTTTTTGGCGATGATATTTATGTGGATGGTCAACTCAACAGACCGGCTGTTGCCACATTGGTTTTCCAAAATCCGGAGTTATTAAAAAAATTGACGGACATCGTTCACCCCGTTGTTAAAGCTGAATTTTTACAATGGACCCGGCAATTTAAACCCAATAAATTGATTTTTATTGAAAGCGCCATTCTGTTTGAAGCTAACTTCGATAAGCTGGTAGATAAAGTCATATTGCTGACCGTATCCGAAGAAATCAGGATTCAGCGTGTAATGGAAAGAGATGGAAGCACCAGGGAGCAGGTATTGGCACGTATAAAAAATCAGATTCCGGATACTGAAAAGATACCGAAATCTGATTTGGTGATTCTCACCGATCAGGGTTTACCTGATGATGTGTTGCATTTAATTGTAAGCTGGCAGGACAGAATAATCCCTTGAATACCTCAGATTCTGATCCACATAGTTTTCCTTGTAGCTTATGTCCACATCTATTATTTCTCCTGAACTGTCTTTAACCAGGGTATATACCGGATTGACAAATCCACGATAAGGAGCGATGTTCAACTCTTTATACCTCGCTAAAACTTCTTTATGGATATCCTGATTTACCTGCACCGCATAGGTTTCAACCAAATATTGAGCTTTTTCAAAATCACCGGTGGATTTAATCTCCTGAATATCATTTAAAAGTTCACCAAACAACTCACGCAATTCCTCATAGTCATTGATAACGACAAATGTTTTATCATTGCGTTTTTTCAATTCAATCACCTTATCTTCCAAGCCATGTTCATAAGCCCAGGAAGCAATCAGCTGACGATTGCGCATGTGTGCCTGCTCAATATTCTTTCCTGGCTGGATGCGCGTCAATTGCGTCATCAAACCATTCATAATGTATTGATAATAAGTAGCTTTATAAGCTTCTTCATCAGGCAATAAACCCAACTCAACCATTTTATCATCCGCTATATAATACAGGGCAAACAAATCGGCGCGTGCTTCCTCTATGGGAGAACCGTAAGCTCTCAGGGCATCAGGACTCACACCCGGTAACAATTTGCCCGAACCATGTCCCAAACATTCATGCAAGTCGGTATGCAGATTACCGGTCAGTGATCCGTATTCCTTTGCACGTTCGATTTCTTCTTCACTCCACATAAATTCTTCATTAAAACCACTGCCTGCAGAAGCTTTATTATATGCATCCGTTATATTTTCTATGGTAACTGACTTAGAGCCATAGTCTTTTCGTATCCAATCAGAATTGGGAAGGTTGATACCGATGGGCGTAGCGGGATAACAATCGCCACCCAACATAGCTGCCGTGATCACTTTGGCACTCACACCTTTCACTTCTTCTTTCTTAAATTGCTCATCAATGGGAGAATGATCTTCAAACCACTGTGCGTTACTACTGATAATTTCAGTTCGCCTGGTGGCATCCAGGTCTTTAAAATTCACGATGGACTCCCATGTGGCCTTCATTCCCAACGGGTCGGTATAAGTTTCAGTAAAACCATTTACAAAGTCAACCTGAGATTCCAGGTCCTGTACCCACAAAATTGAATACTCATCGTATTGTTTTAAATCCCCGGTTTGATAAAAGGCAATCAAAGAATTGATGACAGCCTTCTGTTGCTCGTTTTCAGCCACAGAAGCAGCTTTTTCCAACCAATAAACGATGCGCTCAATAGCTGCACCATACATGCCATCTAATTTATAGGTCTTTTCGACAACCCGCCAGCCGTCTTTCACCACCTTGCTGTTCAGACCATAAGGAACCGGTTTGGGATCATTCCATTTTTTCATCTTAGCATAAAATGCCTCAACTTCAGATTGGGTAACGCCTTCGTAAAAATTATTGGCTGAGGTGAGTATCAAATCCACATCCGCCTCCTGATTCATCCGCTTGGGATACAAAGTTGCGTCAAAGATAACCGGGAAGATACGGGCTTTGAAAGTTTCCACATCTTCGCTATCCCACAAAGGCAATAATGAAACATCCACACTATCAATCAGTTGACTTAAAAACTCCTCAGAAAATCCGGGTTTAAACTTTTCTTCAGAATAATGATGATGGATGCCGCTGCCCATCCAAACTTGTTTCAGATAAGTTTCCAAAGATCTAAATTCTTCTGCATTTCTATCACCGTCATAATGCTGATACACGGCTTCCAGCATCCTGCGGATGGTCAAATTATGCTTATGATGCTGATCGTAAAGAATATCACGTCCTTCTATGGCCGCCTCAGACAAATAAAAAATCAGCAACTTTTGATTCAAAGACAAATCTTCAAAATGATTCACTTTATACCTTAAAATCTCAATATCAGCAAATTTATCCACTGAATATACAAACTCCTGATCAGCCTGCTGCTTGCCACAAGAAGTTAACAGTAAAATGCCTGTCATAATGGTTATTAGTTGTTTCATTGTTATTTTGTTTTATAGAAGTTATTTTTGGTAGTTAGTAGTTAGTAGTTGGTAGTTAGGAAGTTATAGAAGTTAAAGAAGTTAGGGAAGTTAGGGAAGTTAGGGAAGTTACGAGGTTCGTGTTCCGTGTTCCGAGGTCGCGAGTTCAGTTTTTAGCTTTTAGCTCTTCGTTCTTAGTTCCCCGTTCATCGTCTTTATTCTTTTGTCTTTATTCTTTTGTCTTTATTCTTTGCTCTTTGTTCTTCATCGTTTGTGGTTCTTCGCTTCCTGCCAATACCTCTCCAGTTCTTCCAGATTCATTTTCTTCAAATCCAATCCCTTAGCGATGGTTTGTGACTCCATGTAGTTGAAGCGTTCGATAAATTTGCGATTGGTTCTTTCCAGGGCGTTTTCGGGATTGATGCCATACAAGCGACCGGCATTGATGATGCTGAAAAGCAAATCTCCAAATTCATCCTCCATCTTATCCGCATCCATCTTGCCTATTTCAGCTTGCAATTCTTCAAATTCCTCATTTACCTTATCCCATACCTGCTCCTTCTCATCCCAATCGAAACCAACGCTGCGAGCTTTATCCTGAATGCGATGTGCTTTAATCAGGGCTGGCAATGACATGGGAACGCCGGAGAGCACCGACTTATTACCGCCTTTTTCCTTCAGCTTTAAATCCTCCCAATTCTGCATTACCTTGGTAGAATCGTCAGCATCAACCGCTGCATAGATATGAGGATGTCTGTATATCAACTTTTCTGATAGCTTGTACATCACGTCATAAATATCAAAATCACCCGTTTCCCTGCCTATTTCAGCGTAAAAAACGACATGCAACAGCAAATCACCCAATTCTTTGGTGATTTCCTGTTTGTCATCCTTCAGAATAGCATCTGCCAATTCATAAGTCTCCTCAATGGTCAAGGTACGCAAGCTTTCAAAAGTTTGCTCCCTGTCCCATGGACAGTGCTGTCGCAGTTCTTTCATGATGGTCAATAATCTGTCAAACTGCTCCAATTGTTCTTGTCGGGTATGCATATAAAACCGTGAATGATATAAGTTGAGAGTTTATAAAGTTGACCTATGATCAGGTGTATTGATTCATCATCTTGTCTACCTCCTCATTGATCATGTTGGCAAAGTCGGTCACCGACATGCTGCCTTTATCACCTTCACCTTGCCGGCGAACAGAAACCTGATTATTTTCAGCCTCCTTTTCCCCTACTATCAACATATAGGGAATGCGCTTTAATTCATTATCACGGATTTTCCGTCCGATTTTTTCGTTTCTGTCATCGACCTGCACGCGTATCTCCTGATTATTCAACTCTTTGGCGATGGCATAGGCATAATCATTGAATTTTTCGCTGATGGGCAATACCACTACCTGGTCGGGTGTGAGCCACAAGGGAAATCTTCCGGCAGTATGTTCAATCAACACAGCCACAAAGCGCTCCATAGAGCCAAAAGGTGCCCGATGGATCATCACCGGTCTGTGTTTTTGGTTATCTTCGCCCGTATATTCCAGCTCAAAGCGTTCGGGCAAATTATAATCTACCTGTATGGTACCCAACTGCCAACGCCGACCGATGGCATCTTTCACCATAAAATCAAGCTTGGGACCGTAGAAAGCAGCTTCACCAAGTTCCACGCGGGCTTTCAATCCTTTTTCTTCACAAGCCTCCATAATGGCCTGTTCAGCTTTCTGCCAATTTTCTTCAGAGCCTATATATTTATCTTTATTGTCGGGATCACGCAAAGAAATCTGTACTTCAAAATTTTTGAAATCCAATGCATTAAAAATGATGTAAATAATATCTACCACCTTGAGGAATTCACTCTTCAACTGGTCAGGGGTACAGAAAATATGCGCATCGTCCTGTGTAAAGGAGCGAACGCGGGTTAAACCGTGCAGCTCACCACTCTGTTCGTAGCGATACACCGTCCCGAATTCTGCCATGCGTAAAGGCAAGTCCCTGTAAGAGCGTGGCTTTACTTTGTATATTTCACAATGGTGCGGGCAATTCATCGGCTTCAGCAGATATTCCTCATTTTCTTCCGGCGTATGAATGGGTTGAAAAGAGTCCTGACCGTACTTGGCATAGTGCCCGGAAGTTACATACAATTCTTTGTTCCCGATATGAGGAGTCATCACCTGTTCGTATTCAAATTTACGTTGAATTTTTTTCAAAAAATCCTCCAAACGCAAACGCAGAGCCGTTCCGCGAGGTAACCACAAAGGCAAGCCCTTTCCTACGGTTTCAGAAAAAGCAAATAGTTCTAACTCCCTGCCTATCTTACGGTGATCGCGTTTTTTGGCTTCTTCCAAAAGCACCAGGTACTCATCCAGCATTTTCTTTTTGGGGAAGGTAATGCCATAAATACGCGTCAACATTTTACGCTTCTCATCTCCACGCCAATATGCACCGGCAACACTCAACAGCTTAATAGCTTTGATTGGACTAGTATCCGGCAAATGCGGACCACGGCACAAATCAGTAAAACTGCCCTGAGTATATAGAGTAATGGTACCATCTTCCAATTCATTGATCAGTTCTACCTTATATTCATCACCTTTATCCTGAAATTTCTTCAAAGCATCAGCCTTGGTGACATCTCTGCGCAAAATAGCTTCGTTACGTGCAGCCAGTTCTACCATCTTTTGCTCAATAACAGGCAGATCTGATTCCTTGATGACAGCCGAACCCGGATCAACATCATAATAAAACCCGTTTTCGATTGCCGGACCAATACCGAATTTGATACCCGGATACAACTCCTGCAAAGCTTCAGCCATCAAGTGTGCCGAAGAATGCCAGAAAGCATGTTTACCTTCTTCATCATCCCATTTGTATAATTTAATGGATGCATCGGATGTGATGGGTCGGGACAGATCCCAGGTTTCGTTATTGACAGAAATAGAAAGCACGTCTTGTGCTAATCTCGGGCTGATACTTTCAGCCAGCTGAAGTCCGGTAATGCCTGATTTATATTCGCGTACCGAACTATCGGGGAAAGTTATTTTTACCATAAAATGAACCTTACAAATGGTTTTAAAAAAAATTAAGCGACAAAGTTACAAAAAATTTATTTATCTTTGCACCCGCTTATAAAACCATTTTGCGGCTGTGGCGTAATTGGTAGCCGCGCTAGACTTAGGATCTAGTGGAGCAATCCGTGGGGGTTCGAGTCCCTTCAGCCGCACTGAAAATTCCCTTGAAAAAATGTTGATTTTTTTGAGGGATTTTTTTTGATGAATACGGGAAAGTTAAAGAGGTTATTTTTAGTAGTTGGTAGTTAGTAGTTGGTAGTTAGTAGCTGGTAGTTAGTAGTTCATCGTTTTTCGTTCTTAGTTAATTTGTCTTTGTTCTTTTGTCTTTGTTCTTTTGTCTTTGCTCTTTTGTCTTTGTTCTTTTGTCTTTGTTCTTTTGTCTTTGTTCTTTTGTCTTTGTTCTTTGTTCTTCCTCGTTCTTTGTTCATCATCATTTTCTCCTCTTCCAAATCGGCTTTTTGTCTCCTGCTGTGCGTTGTTTTTCTTTGGCTTCGCGGGCAGCTGTGCGGGCAGCTCTTCTTTCGTCCATCATTTTTCGTAAATATTCGACGTAAGGTTGAATGTAGCGTTGTTTTTTGGTTTCAAGCAAGTCATCCATCACGACCATAATTCCACTCTCATACACAGAGCCAAAATCATCATCTTTGATGGATCCGAAAAAACGCATTGTATCGGTCAGACCGATATATGCATTGAACATAGCAGGAATATTTTCACCTTTTTCCCGTATGGCTTTGTTGAGCAGCTTATAATCGGGGGTTGGTTCATCTTCTACAAGTATTTTCTTCGCTATTCTTTTCGACTTAGCATCAACAGAAACAGGAGTGATAGGTTTGATCAAACCATCTTTGTCCGAAAAATGTTTGTTTAGGAATTCATAGATCAACTCCCGGAAAAGCACGGGATACTCCTTATATATAGTGACCTTACCGATAAAATACTTGGCTCCTTTACTCGAATGAATCAACGCTCCCAAACCATCCCACAAATTATCTAAAGCGAACAAACTTTTAATGCCCATTTTTGTAGATTGATATTTGGGCTGTACAAAAGCTCGTCCCAACTCAATTGTATGTGGCATAAATTCTTTAACGAACTTATCGCTAAAAGTAAATAAATGTGACATAACAAAAGTCGGCTGTCCATTCTTATCAATGGGAACATCTCTGCCATTTATAAATCGATACCCTCCGATGATTTCCTCCTCATCCGGATTCCATACAATTAACTGCTTGTATGGTTTCTCCATAAAATCATATTCGTCAATATCCAACTCTTTACCCGTTCCACCTCCGCCGGCACGAAATGACAACTCCCTCAAACGACCAATTTCACGCATAACATTAGGAGAATTATGCGCTGTAACCAAAAAAATTTGATTGCCCGCTTTATTAGTTGGTCTCAAAAATTTATCTTCAGTGAGCTCTTTCTTTAAAATCTTCCGACTGACGGGAGCTATAATTTCTTCCATAAGATAACAATTAACATTTTGACATTCACCATTCACTAATCACCATCCACCAATCACCATATTTTTATGTATGCAAATGTAATGTATTTTAATTAGTTCTTAAAAACTGAGCCCGATAAATATACAAAATTACGCTCCATTTTCGACTCAATTGATGATAAAACAGTTTGTTTTTAAAAAATATTTGCTGTAAATATTTTGTAATCAGAATAAAAACGATATATTTGCATTTTGAAAAAGGAAACAAAAATTATGTATCAACATAGTGAATATTATAGTATTAACGAATAAAAACTTATTAAAATGACAAAAGCAGACATTGTAAACGAAATTTCAAAGAACACCGGGATTGATAAAGCAACGGTGTTGGCGACTGTTGAA
Source organism: Bacteroidales bacterium (assembly GCA_012519425.1). GTDB lineage: Bacteria > Bacteroidota > Bacteroidia > Bacteroidales > Paludibacteraceae > Paludibacter. The sequence goes on from JAAYQF010000066.1 coordinate 26,304, forward strand.
GCCTTTATGGAAACAGTTAAAAATTCATTGGCTGAAAATGAAAATGTATATTTAAGAGGTTTTGGTAGCTTCATTGTGAAACATCGGGCACAAAAAACAGCTCGCAATATTTCAAAAAATACTACCATGGTCATTCCAGCCCACAACATCCCGGCATTCAAACCTTCGAAGTCTTTTGTTAATATGGTAAAAAAACAAAAATAACTAATTAAAAAATTACTGATATGCCAAGCGGGAAAAAAAGAAAAAGACATAAAATGGCCACGCATAAGCGGAAAAAAAGACTGAGAAAAAACAGACATAAGAAGAAATAAGACAGTCTGATCGGTCTTTATTTAAGGTCCTGAAACAAACTTAAAGACTTTTCTTTAAGTTTGTTTTTGTTTGAGCGAAAACAAAAACAATTAAATCAAATAATAAAGTGGATAGCGAATTTATAGTAGATGTACAACCATCTGAAATTTCAATTGCGCTGCTCGAAAACAAACGTTTGGTAGAATTAAACCACGAAAGCCGTGAGGCTCAATTTGCTGTGGGAAATATCTACTTGGGTAAAGTTAAAAAACTGATGCCCGGTTTGAATGCAGCTTTTGTAGATGTTGGTTTCGAAAAAGACGCTTTTCTTCATTATCTTGATTTAGGATCAAATTTCAACACCCTTAACCAATTTGCTACGCAGGTGCAAAGCGACCGCAAGAAAGCACCTCCTATGCATAAAGTCAAATATCTGCCGGAGATAGATAAAAACGGTTCAATCAGCGATGTGCTGAAGTCTGGTCAGGACATACTTGTCCAGGTGGCCAAAGAGCCTATCTCAACAAAAGGTCCCAGACTGACTGCCGAAATATCCATTGCCGGAAGATTTTTAGTACTGATTCCGTTTTCCGACAAAGTATCTGTTTCTCAAAAGATTACTTCAGAGGAAGAAAAAATTAGATTGAGACAACTGGTTCAAAGCATTAAGCCCAAAGGATTTGGCGTTATAATCAGGACAGTTGCAGAAAATAAAAAAGTAGCGGAATTAAATAATGAGCTTAAGATTTTGGTGAAACGATGGGACGAAGCAACTCGTAAACTACAGCAAGCTAAGGACGTTTCACTTATTTTAGAAGAATTGGGTCGCACAGTGGGAATAATTAGAGATTTATTCAATACCACATTCACTAACATTCACGTCAATGATCAGGCAATCTTTTCAGAAGTAAAAAGATATATCGAATTGATTGCTCCCGGTCACAGTAATATTGTGAAGCTATACAAAGATGACACACCGATTTTCGATCATTTCGGAATCACCAAACAAATCAAATCAAGCTTCGGAAAAACAGTGTCTTTTAAAAGTGGGGCTTATCTGATCATTGAACATACAGAAGCTCTCCATGTAGTTGACGTGAATAGTGGCAACAGATCTAAAAACGCATCGGGACAAGAAGTCAATGCCCTGGAAGTAAATTTGGCAGCGGCTGATGAGATAGCCCGCCAATTGCGGTTGCGCGACATGGGAGGCATTATAGTCATTGATTTTATTGACATGCACGAAGGTGAAAACCGCCAGAAGGTGTACGAAAGAATGCGGGAAGCGATGTCGACCGACAGAGCAAGACACAATATCCTGCCGTTGAGCAGGTTTGGACTGATGCAAATGACGAGACAAAGAGTCCGTCCTGAGATTGAAATCAATATTGAAGAAAAATGTCCAACTTGCCTGGGAACGGGCAGTGCCATGCCTTCTATATTGTTTGTTGATCAAATCGAAGAAAAAATCAAACTTTTAGTAAATAGGTTAAAGGTAAAAAAATTCGTACTTTTCTTACATCCTTATGTAGAAGCATACCTGTCCAAAGGTATCAATTCATTAAAAATGAAGTGGAAACTCAAATATGGATTGAATTTTAAGATCATAGCTTCACAAGAATTAGGATTGTTACAGTACAAGTTTTCTGACAGTAAGGGCAAAGAAATCAACCTAAAGAAAGAATTGGAAAAGTTGGAAGAAACCAAAAAGTAATTAGAAATCGAGGCTGCCAAAATGAAAAGGCAGCCTCGATTTTTTTGTCAGGGAATAAACAGTTTCTGACGATTAATAATATATAAACCTGAAGGCAGTGGTAAGTGCAAGGTTTCCGTATCAATCAAACCCCTATAAACCGAATGACCCAACAAATCAAAAATCTCAATCGCAGTAGGATATGTTGCCTCTAATACAGCGAGTCCGGGCATGGTTCTGATGCGTAGCCCATCACTGGTTGTATAGATATTTCCGGTATCCTGAACGGGTTCGTATCGCAAGGTAAAATGGTCGGCACTCCACCACTTGTTGGTTAAACTGACTGTCATGCCTATGCGTAAACTTTCACCCGCCTGAATGGTTACGGGAGGCAAAGTGACTTTCTCCCATCCATTCTGATAAGGTGAGCCTGCAGGAGATGCATTCCCGATACCTGTATAATAAACCGATGTCCTGGTTGATCCGCCATCTTTGGAACTGTAAAACTCCATTTGCGCACCCGAAGAGCAACGCAACAGCACAGCAGGTGTATAAGTTCCCGCAGGAAGAAAAGCAATGTCCTGGTACATACCGGAAGTATAAGCAGAACTTGACCACTTATCCCAGTAATAATTGGAACTCACACCATCATAAGCCTCTCCGGACTTATAATCCACCGTATTTACCGTCCAGCCGTAGCTGTCTTTCCTGAAACAGTCGGGATTCAAAATCAATACGCTTGCATCAGCCTGAGTTTTATCCTGATTCCAGGTAAACAGTGCTTTGTAACGATCATCCGACTCTTTACGCATGTTCTGCCTGAAAGCCTCATAACCTTCGCTTAAAATACTTGAAAATGAGCCTAAAAATCTGAGATTAAATTCATCGGCACCCGCCCAACGCGCTGTCATCGGTCCGATATTTTTAATACCTATGCGAAGTGTGCCGTTTTTGACAGCAATGAGTGGAATGGTTTGTCGATTTTGTAAATCCAATTCGCTGTCCGTGGTCACCGGAGCAAAGTACTCTACCCCATCTGCCTGCGCATACAGGCCCACATTGCCATTGACAAAATCGGCCGCAACACCGTTGGTGCTGTTGAAACAGGCTGCCGACAACTCATACACTCCTTCTGCCAGATCGTTGATATCCTGATAATAATTGAATGCCATACCGGCAGCATTGCTGTCCCACACTTCAAAATAAGTATCACCGGTACCTTTTGTGTAACCGTTGGCGGCAGAGCGAACGCAGGTCCAACCTTCCACGGCATCCTTCGAACCGGTCGTGATGTTCGGATTATTGATGTATGCCAAATCAGTGTCGTCACTGGTTGTTTCAGCACCCACAACGGTTTTTACATACAATCGAAACACATCATTTTCCACATCAAAATCAGCCATGTCAAAGCTGTAAGTATGCGTAGTCTTGTCATACACCGAGCGGTCAGTTTCACTGTAGATATTTTCAAAGGTACCATCCTGTTTTTTGCGCTGGATGATCATCTGGTCGGTCATGTCACCGTTGTCATTCTTAACTGTAAAAATAATTTTACCGGATGCGGAGTTAATCGTAGTTTTTAGGGTAACTGCTTTCAGACCCGGTGTCCACCAAACGGGTGTAAACTGAACATCAGCATTGTAAGCGAAGGTAGATTTATTATCGCGATACACCTCGCCGGCAGGAGTAACCCAGCCGTCGTCCGCTATCATGGCACGATAATATGAGTCCCAGTTATAAATGGCATAGCGCTCAACAAAACGGCAAGTATCCAATACATTTAAAATTTCACGGATGGCATTTTTGTTTTTCTCCAAACGATCTCCGTAATTAGAAGGCCAACTTTCAGTCGTCCAGGATGCACCATTGTTCCATTCGGTGATCCAGATCGGGCGTTTGGTAGCATCATAAATAGCTTTTAAGCGGTTGTACCATGCCTGAGCATTGGCAGCTTCATTGGTACCCCAGTAAGCATGAATCACTACAAAATCACAACGATAGGCCATGTCGTTACAATGATTGATGTAAGTAGTCAGCCAGGAAGCATCTGTTGGTGAGGGTGACCCAATACGCATTCCCGATGGCTGGAAGTTGGGCGTGATGGTGCAGCATGTCCACGGAGAGATCACACCTCCGCAAGAACACTTGTCGGAAGTATGCTGTTCTGCATGTTCCGGCTCATTGATACTCAACATATGCGTGCTGTTGGCATGACCATTCACCTGACTATCCGAGGGCCAGTACAAATGCTGTTTGGTGGGGATGTATTCCGCATCGGCTGTCGTGCCCCTATCGGCGCTCCAGGTATAGAACCAGGTTGCCCGCATTTTCTTCACATCGCCGGCAATGGCAGCATTGCTCTTGGTGTCGCACCAGCCCTTTTTCGACACATAATTCCACTTTTTGATGTGCACTGAAGAAATTCTTCTGTTCAATGCCTGGGGCAAAACATTGATTACAATGTCTTTATGGTCGGCAACATACACACGACTGTAACCACTTCCGTTGGAACCGGAAGCCAAGGTAGCCATATAACCCCTTTTGAGTACAAAACTGCGGAAGGTATTGGATGCCTTGCCCAATTCATTGGCTCCGGGACGCAGTGAAGTCTGTGTTCCGCCCAAATTCTCTTCACTGTATCCTGTAAATGGTTGATAGGTGGCTTTGTGCGGAATAAGAACCGCACCATTGAGATAAATTCCTACCCGTACATTGTTGTTGTTTACAGCATTGACGCCGTTGATCTTAATGGAAGATAAGTAGTTACTGATAACCACAGATGGCAAGGTATTATCAAATATCACCCAGGCATCTTCATGGGTCAAATTGATGGTGGTATTTTTTAAGGGCGTTTCTTCCCGTAAGATGTGGAAATCAACCGCAGTAGATAAGTTTATGCTTTGATTTTCAAGGAAAACGGCATAACGCACGTTTTTTCCGTACTTATCCGTTACGGGTGTTCCCTGGACTACGGCTTTGGTGGCGCTTATTACTTCGGGCAGATAGCTGCTTAATGCACCCACTCCCAGTAAACTCCATTCTGCAGCCGTTCCGTGTTGTGTATAAGCAGGTACTGAACTCATGGATGCACTGCCTGCAAGCGTTCCGTCACGATAAACGCTTACTGACGAACCATTGAAAGCAAATTGGTAATCCATGGCTTCCGTTTGTTTGGGAAGATCATCCTGAAGCAATTGTCCGTTTACAGATATCTTATCAGTTGCAATATCAACTACAGCTCCCTGTCCGCGGGCATTTCTTATTATCAGAGATATTTCCGTATCAATGCTGAAATCAAGTTGATTGAGTGCCAAAGTAAAAGCATTCTCAACATCAAAATTTTTACCTGATAACAAATTGACCATACTCGAAGCCAGACAATTCCCCAAGGCATTTTGAAGGTCGGTATGGGTTTGAATAATTGTTGTAAGCGTTTGACCGGCAGCATTTTCATAAATTCCTTCTGCCGTTGCAAGTTTCCCGGACAACTGCTGACGCAAGTTGGCATCGTAAATGGTTTGACTCACAACACCCTGACTTTTCTCTATGGTCTGACCCAAAGCATTTATGTAGAGTTGCTTGCGGGCATCATTAAAGCTTGTGTCGGCTTTTATCACCTGCCAACGGCTTAGCTCATTATTGGATTTATCATAAAAAACACTGACATAAGTGTCGGCCTCCTTGCCCGTGTCGCAACCCAACATTTTGGTTGAAGTCTGTCTGCACACGATGCTCGTTTCCATCCCCGCTGAAAAGCTCCACAAGTAATGATTGGTAGCACCCTTAGATGATTGAAAAACAACGCTCCACGTATTAGATGTACTGGCAGCCAGGTATTTACCCGAACTCTTTTGCTTCAGGTAAAAATAACCTTCGGTAGCAGAAGATTCTACCACGAATATATAGCTGTTATTATCGGTATTGACACCAATTTTTGACAAACCGGGTGAAGCATCTGCTTTTTGTCCCAACACCCTGTCGTAATAAATATTGTACAAATAATATTCATCACCGGCTTGTACCTGAGCCGACAAAGTACCGGAAAAAACACCGGCAAACACAGCACATAATATCATCAAACTCAATAACCTGATCCGCATAAGCATGTTTTAATTCTGAAGGCAAAAATGATTGGCAAAGAGCTTCAAACAGATTTGTTGTAAACTCTTTGCCAATTCATATCTAAAATATTCCGAAGAAAACTCCTGTTTTATTGAACTTTATAGAAAGCCTTGATCACTTCAGTTCTTTCGGAAGCATAAGTTTTCCTGATCAAATAGAAACCATTTTCTACAGGACGAACTACTCTTAAACCTTGCAGCGTGAAGTATTCGGTTTGGATAACTGCGTCATTATCGATAGCATTATCTACTCCTACCGAAATGTTTTCCACCAGGGAAAAATCACCTGCAAATGTTCTTTCCGTACTATTGGCTGTTGTCCAGGTTAGATAATAAGTACCGGATGTTGCTACGTTATCAATATCAAATGTAAAATTCGTAAGGCTTGCCGCACCACTCCACACAACAACATTTTTCGTTTCTTGACCCAACATAGTTCCGGTTGCGTTCGCTAAAGTGTTGATACCAAAGGTGGAATTTGCACTGGTATTCATATGTGATGCGTTACATGAGAAGGTATAGGACTTTCCGGCTGTTAAAACTACAGGGAATGAAAGAACTCCCGTGTTTTTATTGAAAGTCAACACCCGGCTATCATATAAACCGTCTCTGTATCGATTCAAATAAATATCGCCGGAAGCTTCAGACCAAACTGCTTCACCCGTATAAGCCCATCCAAAGGTGCTTGGTTCGGAGCCTGCTCCCGTATGACCATTACCAGCCGCCAATCCCAGCAAGTTGGTCGGATCAGGATTTTTGAAACTCTTTACCGTAATGGTTTCTGATAGCGCCCCCGATGTAACGGTAATAGTTCCATCGGTAACCGCTCCTGCGACAGTGCCCGGATCGTAGGTTACCGTTACTTCAATACCGGTATCAAGTCCTGTTGCATCCTTACTAATACTACCGGGGTTAACCGAAAGTCCTGAATTCGATGATGCTGCTATCGTAATATCGTTTGTCAGATTGAGTCCGGTAACAAGGAAGGTTTTTGAAGTTACGTTTTCGGATGGGAAGAGTTTATCCGTAGAAACATCAAGTGTCGGGTCCACTATCTCACCATAGCATTGAAGTGAAACATTATCTATTCCAACCCAATTATTGGTTCCGGATTTTATATTCAATCCTATCTCTATATTTCCACCAACAACAAAGTCAAAATCAACTGTAAAAAATTTGGGTACAGCCGCATCGCTAACGGCTGTTTCGTTGGTACCGGCATATACAAACAAACCCTCTCCTCCTTGATTTCCAAAAACTCCCATCTTTAAAGTGTATCTCCCGGCAGGAAGACCGTTTACAAGCTGATACATTTTGCCGGTAAAAGCTGAACCATTCCAATTTTCCCAGAACGGCATGGTGTTCAAGAAAGCACCTTCATTTTTATTCGTCGCCAATTTATTATTTTGAGCACCTGTCGTACGTGACCAACCATTGATATTGGTATCAAAAGTCGGATTCACAATAAAATCGGTCATATCATAATATTCCCCTTCACCTAAAACTATTTCCGGAACATAAGCCTCTCCCTCCAGGTAGGAGATGTTCGTGGCACCGGTGATACCTGTTGCAAGAGCACCTTCAAGCAAGAAAAAGCGATCATACCATTCTAATTTTTGTGGATTGACATTATATCCGGAAGTACGTTCCACAGAGAACCAAACCGGATTGCTGATATTCACATTATTTCCGGTGATAAACACATCATCCAAATTGTAGGTAGTTGCTACATTTAAAACAGTTTTTGTACCCGTTATTGCCACATCCGATGCCCTTTCCGTCAAACCCAAATTAGCACGAATAACTGCACCGTGTTGATCATTATTTACTGCGTTAACTTCATATCTAAAGTTAACCTTGTATGGATGATTGGGTTTGATCTTTCCGGCAGGAATGGATTGAGTCAGGAAACGTGCGGTTTTATGAAACAACAAAGCATTGTTCCCCTCTTTTGTGGGCTTGGTACTGTTATTTCGAATGGATGTTCCGCTCGTAGCCAGATCAACAATAGCAATATTTGCCAAATCATGGTCATAGCAAAACCAGGTGTTGTTTGGAATAGTCTCAAAACCCGGATTTTGCAAGATATTAGCCGGATTATAGATCCCGGTTTGATTTGTTGCATCATCGGCTTCATTCAAAATGTCCGGAAATACAATGACACTGTTGTCGGGAACAATAGACCCTTTATAGCTACTTCCTTCAAATACATAAATCATATTATTCTTGGAAACAAACCGAACGGTACCGGTGGCGGTAGGGGTATATGTAAACCACCCGTTAGCCACATTTATTTCCTGGCTTGCGGTACCGGAAACTTCAAGCGTAAAATCACCGACACAAAGGGCCAAATCAGCCGGATTAACGGGAACACCGCCAAAATTGTCTGCTTGTGATTGATACATAAAAGAAGGTAACTGTGCATAACCGGCACTAAAAAATGCAAAAATGCACAAGGTTAATAAAAAAGTAGTTTTCTTCATAAGGATAAAATTTTAAATTAAACGTAGTTTCAAAAATAAGTGATGTCAAAAAATCAGCTACAAATTAAGTAAAAATCATCAGGATAAACAACCCACAAACAATTCATAAAACACTAAAATTAAGTCTGATTTGAAATCTTGTATCATTATATTTGTCTCCATCACAGCATCATATGTTTATTCCAAAACGGCTATTAAGAAAACTCTTATCGGGCATAAGGGAGCAGATATAGGCTCTATTTGAAATTTATCATTAAATTTGTCGGGCATCATAACATCGAATCATGAAAAAATACATTTTATCGATTTTGTTGTTGATCATCAGCTTTAGCGGCTATGCTACCTCAACCCCTGTGTCTCAATTGGCAATGGATCATGTTCCCATCACCGACCAGTTGCCGTATAATTCGGTAAATCGTTTCTTCCAGGATAAGGAAGGATTTATTTGGCTGGGCACATTCGATGGGCTGTGCAGATACGATGGCTACAGGGTGTTGACCTTCAGGTCGAACACGCAGGACCCTGACTTGCTGACCAACAATGAAATAACAGCTATTGCCGAAGATAGTTGCAACAGGTTGTGGATTGGAACGAAAAAAGGCATGAATATTTTGGACAAGCGGACTTATACCATTACACCTTTGGATATTCCTGCACTGATCCATGCTGAAATAAAATCCATCTTTTGTGCAGCGGACGGCACAATCTGGGTAGGCACCAATCAGGATTTAATTCGTTTCGATGCAGACGGTTCTTTGAGAAAAATTTATAATGACGTTGTCCATTCGAGTGTTAATGCCATCTATACCGACAAGCAAGGTAAGCTTTGGATCACTGTTTGGAACCATGGTCTGCACCGGTACAACCCGGAAGAAGATTCATTTATTGCCTTACCTCCCGTAGGTAACAGAAATAACCCCTTCCAGGTGTTTCAGGATAAAGATGATAATTTCTGGATATTGACCTGGGGGGATGGGATTTACCGGTTATCTCAGGACGACGCAGGTAATTTTAGCTATGAAAAACCCACCATTGATAATTATACTTTTACCGAACACGAAAACCGTTTTTTCAGTATTACCCAGGATGATAAAAACGGTTATCTATGGCTGGCTTCAACAATTGGTCTATATGCTTTTGATTTTAGGGGAAATAATACTTTACACAAAATAGACATCGCTTCTTTGCTCAAAAAAACCAATAATATTTTCAGTGAAATCATCAAGGACAAGGAAGGTAATTTGTGGATCAGTTCTTTTGGGGACGGTATCTTCACCATTAATTTTAAAAAGCCTTTTGTCCGGAATTACGCCATGCCGGACATCAAAGCAAAAACAGGATTTAATCCTTATATTACAAGTTTATGTGCAGATAATCAAGGTAATATCTGGTTCAATCAAAATCGTTTTGGTTTGGGAATATTAAATACAAAGACGGGTACCGTCAAGCTCTTCCATGAATATCCGGAGATAAAACATTTGAAGGAGTTGAATTTCGTTAACTGCGTCTCGGGCTTTCGCTCCCTTCAAAATGAAATATGGATTGCATTGGCACAAAATGCGCACATCTATTCATTATCAAAAACGAATGGTAAAATAAAAATCAATCGCACCATAGACCTGGAGCAAATCGCTCCAAACACGATCATCAATGATGTAGTTACCGGATTTTTCGAAGACAGAAGGAATAATATCTGGATCATTACGAACAATGACAAAATTTTGGTCAGAAACTACCATACAGAAACCATAAAGCCAATTGACATCTCGCTGAAGGGCATTACGGACATCACCGAAGACGTAAAGGGGAATATTTGGTTAAGCACTTCGCATGATGGGCTTTATTGTGTTTCCTTAGTCAACAACAATATTGATCATCTCAAAGTTACCTGCCTAAACACGGAAAACAGCGCCATTCCCAGCAACCACATCGAAACCGTATGTGCCGGCTTAAACGGCCTGATTTGGATTGGCACTAAAGAAGGACATTTACTGTCCTATAATTTGTTGAATGGTACTTTCGAAGAACATGAATTCGTGGCTAATTATATCAGCGAACGCATCATGGATATCATTGCCGACCAACAAGAGCACATCTGGATTGTCACTAACAAACGTGTGATAGAATTAAATCCGGAAAGCAGTGCATCGCGTACTTTTTCCAACAGAGACGGTGTGTTGGTCAATTCATTTTTGAAAAATTCACATTTCATCAGCAAGAGTGGCAAGATATTTTTTGGAGGGCATAATGGTATTTCTGCTTTTACTTCTTCGGAAGATTTAGTCAGAAACCCCTCCCCTATTCTTGTCAGCTTAACCGATGTGGAAATAAACAATAAATCGGTATTGAATAACAATGGCAACACCCGGTTTGATGTCATTGACCAAAAAATTACCCTGCAACCCAAAGACAGAAATATTGAAATTCATTTTTCCACATTAAATCATTCTTTTCCGTCTAAGATCAGGTATGCTTACAAGATGAAGGGAACCGCTGACGATTGGGTTTATACCGACCGAAATCGTCAATCAGCTGTCTTTAATCAACTGAAAAGGGGTACCCATATCTTTGAATTAAAAGCCACGGATGAAAATGGCAACTGGTCGGAGCCCATGAAATTTACAATTTACAGACGTCCGGCTTTTTATGAAACATGGTGGGCTTTTACATTGTATTTTATTTTATTGATTGCCGGGCTTTACACATCAGTGAACATCATCAGGAAAAGATTGAAATTGAGAAATGAGCTGAAAATTGCCAAAATCGAAAAAGAAAAATCAGAAGAACTGACCCAAAGCAAACTACAGTATTTCACCAATATCTCACACGATTTGCTGACGCCACTGACGATCGTATCCTGCCTGATTGATGATGCGGAAATGACACACAAAGAAAAGATAAATCAGTTGGAGCCGATGCGAACCAATATTCAGCGCCTCCGTCGTTTGCTCCGGCAAATCCTTGATTTCAGGAAAGTAGAAAGTGGCAATATGAAGTTGAAACTTTCATACGGCGACATCGTAGTATTCATCAAAGACATTTGTTTCACGAACTTCGAGCCCATCATGCAAAAAAAGCAAATTAAATTTGACTTTTCTTCTACCCACAACCAGATTCTGGGATATTTTGATCCCGACAAAATTGACAAAGTCGTATTTAATTTACTATCCAACGCCCATAAATACACTCCGGAAGGCGGCGAAGTAAAAGTGGCTCTGGAATTAATTGATGAAAACAAATTGCTCATTCAAGTCAGTGATACAGGCATAGGGATTTCGGAGAAGGAGCAGGAATTGATTTTCACACGCTTTTATACAGGAGAAGGACAGAAAATAAAAGATTCCAATGGAATAGGACTCTCACTCACCAAGGACTTAATTGAGTTGCATAGGGGCAGCATCCAGGTCACCAGTGCAGAAAACAAAGGGACAACTTTCAACATCATCATTCCCATTGACCAAAACAGTTACAGTACCCCGGAGATTGAACATTCCAACTTATTGGATGTCACTGAAAAAGAATATGATGAAGACATATCGGACAACACACAGGAAGATTCTGAAGAAAAGCATTCCGGCACAGATCCCGAAGAACCGATTAACTTGCTTCTTGTGGAAGACAATGAAGAATTATCGAAAGTCATCAGTAAGTATTTATCCAAATTCTACCGGGTATATACGGCCACAAACGGTATAGCGGCTTTGAATATTGTCCGGGAAAATGACATCGATATCATGGTAAGTGATGTGATGATGCCGGAGATGGACGGGTTTGAATTGACAAAGGAAATGAAAACCAATGTAGAAACCAGTCATATTCCTATTTTGCTGCTGACGGCAAAAAACAGCACAGAAGATCGCATCGCCTCTTATAATGCGGGAGCTGACGGCTATATGTCAAAGCCCTTTGAAATTAAGGTTTTACATGCGCGGGTAGAAAATTTTATTTCACACAGAAGAAAGCAACAAAAGAAGTTTGTGTCTAATTTTGAAGTCAACCTGTCAACCCTGGAATATACTTCCTTTAACGAACAGTTTTTAACCAATGCAATTAAAATTATTGAAGAAAATTTAGATCAAAAAGATTTGGATGTGAATACCTTGTCCGAGAAGCTTTTTGTGTCAAAATCGACTTTATACAGAAAGATAAAAACCATGACCGGTCTTTCGCCCAATGAGTTCGTTCGCAATATACGTTTGAAACATGCCTGTACACTGCTGAAGAACCAATCGGTTTCCATAACTGAAGTTGCAACCATAGTCGGTTTCTCAGACCCCAAATATTTTACGCTCTGCTTCAAGAATGAATTCAATATGACTCCAAGAAAATATCAGAAATTGGAAGCTGCTTCTGATGAAGAATTGTAGGGTACGTGCTCATTAGTCAAACACCACTATTTTCTCAGTATCGTCATTGAAAACAATTTTCACAAAAGACTTATCATCGGCAACTTGAACTTGTTTGACCGGAGTCAGTTCTTTCTTCGAAAATTTTTTCTTTCCTTTTTTCCAAAGTTGCAGGGTGACATAAATTTGTTCAACTTCAATCTTATCTGTAGCAATGGACACTGCACATTTATCGCTTACAGGATGCAAACCTACCGGGTAAAGTGTTTCCGTAGCTTTCCATCCCGATAGCGGGATCAGTGCCAGTTGATACTCTCCGTTGTTGATGATACGGGCTGAGGTTCCTTTTACTTTCCTGACCTTTTCACGGATGGGCTTGTTCAATTCAGGCAAAGAATAGTGTCCCAGGCGAATGTCTGTTGCAACGGGTGTACTCACCTTGTCAACCCGTAAAATGCCATCAGGCAAAGTAATATCCGTTAATTGAAACTTGATGTTCTCGTTTGTTTCTATAACGGCATCCCGCCTGTACATGCCATCATCAAAATTTTTAAAGGTATAAAGCCGCAAAACTTCCCATTCATTTTTTGCATTTTTGATGGCGTAATTCATAGATATTTCTCCCTCTTTTCCATCAGCCATCCAGGGAAACTCAGTATTGTATGCCAATTTATTATAGTTTTCACTGCTGCGGAACTTTTGCCAGTCAGTTGATACCCGCTCATGGCACCAGGAGCGCATCTCGGCTGCACCTGAGTTGGGATAATCGGTAATCATCAAATTAGTGATCTTTTGGAATTTATTATATACCCTACCCCTTTGAAGCTCATTTTCCCAGGGTCCGTTGTTCTCTACTGCGGTCCAGAAAATATTGTCTTCCGGCAACAGCAAGCTCAAAAATGCTTTACCCATCCAATACACGCTACCTCTGCAACTATATATTTGTGTTGCAGGCTCAAACGCTTTATAGAAACCTAAAGAAGGCACATTGTCTTCCATCATATCAGGATTTTGCAAAAACTGAAGCAAGGTACTCGAAGCAATTCTTCTCATCCATCCGTAATTGATGGCAGGGTCTTCAAAATAGCCCAACAGGGACAAGGGAACAACCGAACCAAAACGGTAAGGAATACTGCGCCCCCACATATTCATACGTCCGTCCCGGTTAAACATATAGGGGTAATTATCGACCATATCGTACAGGTTAGACATGAATTTTTCAGCATATTCCGGATATTGCTTCACACCGTATAATTGAGACCACACCGGTCCATAGGTCTGGAAAGCCCACATGCTGTAATAATCATAAGCAGGCGCATCATTGTACCAACCCTGAGCACGGTAAAACTTCAATGCTTTTTCCAAATTATCAATCAGCAGTTTTTCATTTACCTGATATCCTTGCTCTTTGAAGAAACTCAATATAAAGATATTAAAAAAGCGCCAATTGGAATCGATGGTCGGTCCGTCTCCATAACTCAACATGGTAGCAGCCAAAGCATCCTTTTGAGCCTGTGTTAAAGGGTCCCAAAGAACCTCAGGGGATACGGAAAGTGAAATTGCCAGGGCACCGAACTCAACTAAAATCTGACTGGGACCTCCACTACCCCGGTGTTTAATAAAACTTGGACTTTGCGGGTCAATTAAATTTAAAATCTGGTGGTGATAATAATCGACAACACGAATATTGTTCAACACCAAATCAGGCTTTTCCTTCAGCAAAGGAGCGGCAACAAACAAGGTACGACAAAGTCCTTCCAGTTTTTCAGTAGGAACCTGTCCTTCATTCTGCGGATAAGTTTTGTCGTGCTGTTTCGGAAACTTCATGGGATCGTCGATGTGGTTGATGTAGCTAAAGGCACCTTCCAAAATGTATTCAGCCGCATCAATCCAATGTTGACGAGTTAGCCCGGTAAGAGGACTAAGTTCATAATCAGGCTGCCGGACTTCAAATACCATGGGAGCATCCGGACTTTCCGATGCTGCTGACTGAAATCCCGTTATTATCAAACTAAAAAATACTAACAAATACCAATGGTTAAAAAATTTACGCATGAAATATGATTTTATACGCATGAAATATGATTTTAATTATCAGTTTCTCATAAGTAACCGGGACAGATACTATTATAATTATAAAAGGATTTTCCTGATGGTCTTGGCTGAATCTGTTTCAACCATCACAACATACAAACCTTTAGCAAGGTTGGTATTTGTAGAATAAATTGAACCATTAACATTTTGGCTGATATAAGCTTTACCCAAAACATCATAAATATTGACATTCTTAATGACAGCCCGACTCCTGATGTAAATTTGTCCATTTTCCGCACTGATGATACAGGTATTTTCTACTTTCTGTTCCGGAGTTGTGGTGCCGTTTTCACCCGGAGCAAAAGCACCGTTTTGATAGTTTACATAGAATATTTCTGCGTCTAAATAACCGGTAGAATAATTTTTCCCGATTTGTAATCTATTTGTATAGGTAAAACTCTTCAACGATAGCCCGGCAATGCCATACATTGCCCATTGTCCGGAAAAGGTAAGGTAATAAGTACCGGCTTCTTTCGAGGTAAAAACAAAACCGGCAGGTCGTAAGACTTGTGCCGTTGGAGAAGTATAAAAAGTTTGAGAATCGTAGATGCCGGAAACATTATTGCTTGTACTGATCCCTATGGTCATAGAACGCGAAGAAGTTGCATTGCTCCAGTATTCATACAACAGAGAAAAATCATAATTCGTATTTGCTTCTAAAACGACAGGATAAAAATAGGTAGCATTGGAAATTTCGTTACCATCCCATCGAATGGTCATAAAACGACCGGTATAAGCATTATCATTCTCAACATTGTGTGTAGCAGTTTCATAGCGCACACCTCCTCCGCCACCGGCTGTATTCCAGGGAATTTTATCGGTTGAAGCACTCCAGCCATATGCAGTCGGTTTTTCGGTACCGGCAGCCGACGAACCAGCCCAGTCACCAATCACATCTTCTCCATAAGTAACTGCTGATTCTGCTTCCGTATCATCCTGAAGAATATCTTTGATAAAATCAAGATTTTGTGTTCCGATATACTGAACACCGCGAAACACATGCACTTGATCTCCCTCTACGGCAAAACGATAGGTCTGTTCCCGGGAATTATCTGCAAAACTGATTGTCTGCGGATTGTTTAATGGAGACGTTGCCTGTATGGACGTTTCATTGATGGACATGCGGAATCCCTTACCCGTTTTTGCACGTGCTTCTATGTCCAGTCCGCGCCCTGTAGCAGCATTGATCTTTGTCTTTACCTCTATGCTATACTCCCCGGAGGGATCAAAGGGAGTCACAGAAAAAACATCCTTTCCGGAAGCGTCAATTGTTTTTTTTTGACTGACTAACACCTGATCCAGACTCACTTTTTTCTCCAGGTCCGGTGGAGTAAGCACATCACTAAACTCTTCATTGGCTTTTTCGGGATACAAGGATGTCGCGGGAATCAGTGCTTTCGGTGTGTGGACACTTGACCAGGATAAAGAAACAGCTTGAGAACCCTTGCTCTCAATTACAATATTGTTCTTATGAGAAGGGATCAACTTATATTCAAAACTCTCCTCTTTGGATGTACCGGAAGGTTTAATAAAAGCGGTCTGCAAACTATTTACAAAAACTGAAGTTTCCATCGAAGTATTTACATGCAAAGTGTATTGTTCACCGTGGATGGTTTCGAATGTGCCCGACCAGCGAATACTTTTAGTTCCGGTGGGAATCACGCTTTGGTCCGGTGTAGCCACCGTTTCGGAACTAATTAATTGCGTGTAGTCATCATCCGAGAAATATTCGGCTAATAAACCTGTTCCATCGGGTGTGTGTGGGTTTTGAGTCAGGTAATCAATCACGGTTATTTTTCTATCTGCTCCCAGATACACAAAAGATAAAACACCGCTGTTTTTTAAGAGCGGGCGGTCAACCAAAGGCTCCGACAGGAATCTTCCTGCATCTGCATCCGACAATAAATCCCAATCCTGATAATTATTGGCATCCGTGGCTGCATATACTTCAGCGCCGTTGGATACAACATAGGCATTGTCAAAAGCATCGAAACTCAAATTGACCCTGCAATAAGAATGTACCGTTGCACCATTTTTTTTGAGTTGTATTTTTTTCCAGGTACCGTCCGTATCCCTGAAACGATGGTGCAAACGAGCTTTTTGACGGGAGCTTCCCCAATTACTGTCACTTGCTTGTCCGTCAGGAATATGTGAATTTACCGCATGGATACGTCCTTTACTGTCCACATCCTGCGTCTCCTGATTGATATACCCGCGATTGTACGGAATGGTTTCTACCTTCAGACTGGCTTTGGTCTGACCCAAACACGAACCGGTAACATTATTAAAAACCGGATCCATCAATTGAGTGGTTGCCACCTGGTTATTTTGCGTATCTTTCCAGGTGCGACCGTCATCCTCGCTGTAAGCATAACAAAAATCATGATTGCTTCCTCCTCCGAAATCATCACGCCAGCACCAGGTTATGTGTAATCTTCCCAGCTTATCGTAAGTCATACCGTTGATATAAGCACATGCATCAGGCTGAACATCTTCTCCTTGAATATAACGACCTATCAGGGTCCACTTCTTAGTTGTCCCGTCGTACTCACGCAAGTAGCTATCCCCATATCCACTCCAGCGGAAGCGACATTCAAACAGCAGGTTGCCATTAGGCATGGAAATGAAACGTGGATAGGTAACATTGGGAACAGTCTTATCCATGATGGAAGTGGTGGGACCGAAAGTGCTTGCTTTCCAGGGCATATTATCCGGATCATTTGCGGAGCCCGTTCTTGAAAAACAATAATGCAGATTATCGTTGTGATGGTCGTAAGCCAGATGAATGCTTCCGTCCTTTTCACAAATACCCATGGTGATCACATTATGTGCATCATCAGCTGAGTTTTTATATGCTAACATCACTTCCTCCCAATCACCAACCGGCATTTTACGCCTAGCTATGCATACATTGCGACTTAAACTGTAATACACGGTGTATTGATATCCCTTATAGGTAAGGATACCATCGGTTTGAAACTGCTGACCGGACAATTGCTCCCCCGTTCCAAACACATAAGCCGAAACAGACGGATTAGACTCACCAATACGAACAGCCTGAACATTCACGGCTGCATGTACGGACAAACCTAAAAAAGCTGAGAACAACAGTAGAATGATTTGTTTCTTCATGAGATATAAATTAAGCAATTGAATAATTTTATTAAAAACTGCTAAGGTAATGCATTTCTCTCGAAAATTAGAACAAATAATAATCAAATAGGTGGATAAAATCGTTCAAAATGATTGGATGTACAACTCAACGGCAAACATCCCATGCTGTTCTCAAAAGCTTTATCACCTCATTTTTCATCCGATATTTAAAGAATGAAGTTCCATCTGCCTTTCATTCTTTCCTTTGGAAAATTAGAAAATACTGCTTATGTTTGCCTGTCTCGAAAAAAATCATTTAAAAATCATTTAAAAATCTTTCAAAGCAATATGTACAAAACATTACACACCTTACTCGCCATCAGTCTTGCATTTTTAATTCAAGCACATAATCTTACGGCCTCCACAAATTCCGACCCTTTAAAAATCTCATCAGAGCAATCCACGGATGTAACCCATCTGATTGTCAATCCGGGTTTTGAATCAGGTTTTGATGGGTGGACAAACAATGGTATGGCTACACAAACCAATACAGTTTTTCCGAAAACCGGAACTACTTACGTGGAAAAATGGGTTAACATAGGTCAAAGAATACCCGATGTCGGCATCCAACAGACATTGACCAATCTTACCAATGGTAAGTACAGATTGTATGTAACAGCCGGCAATATCCAACAAACCACATCAGGCAGTACCACCAACAGGGGAAATCCTCAAACCGGCGTTTGGTTTTTTGCGGGATATTACACGGAAGATATCAACGATATACAGGAAAGATCATTGGATTTTATTGTCGTAAACAAACGGGTCGCTATCGGACTAAAAGCGGAAAATGCTACCGGGAACTGGCTTACCTGTGACAATTTCAAATTAGAGTACTTGGGTGAGTACGAAACAGCTGACCTAGCCGGTTTATTGAGCGCTCAACTTGCCCATGCGGAAAAGTTATCAGCAAAAAAAATCCAGAACTCAATTAGAGAAACACTTGAAAATAAAATTGAAAGTGCACAACAGGCTTTGGATGAAGACCCTCTTTCCGCAGATAATCTGAGTGCCGCCTACACGGCGTTGGAAACTGTATTCAGTCAAGTCGAAGCATCCATAAAATTATATGCCGATTTACAGTCTAAAATCGATTATGCCAATCAGGTATTAACCTGGTATGCCAACGAGCCGGATAAAATTTCCAATTTAACGGCTGCCCGCAATGAAGCCGTGCTTGCCTCCAATAATTTTGATTTAACAGCGGCTGCCATCAAACAAGCTGCCACTGCCCTAAATCAGGCGACTAAAGCAGTTGACAAACAACTATATATTCCCGGCTGGGCACTTGGAGACGTTAACAATCCGGATAACAACTATAGTCTGGAGCGAAGCCGGCAGTCAAAAAACTGGGTAGTCTTCTGGGAAAAAGGACTTGGTGATAATCCGGGGGTGAATCTTGATGATGTGCTGAGAGTGGCTGATGAAACTTTCGATTTTTACGCCGATTCCCTGGGCTTTGTTGTGAGGGGGAACTCAAAAAGTGATACCTACAAAATGATCATCCGGCTGCTTGCCAAAACAGATTGGGAAGCCAACGGAGGTGGTGTTGACGGAACTACCGGCATGTGTACATTCTCATCAGGCAGCGCTATCTGGTCGAGAAATTGGCAAACCCTCCGACATGAAATAGCTCACTGTTTCCAGGGACAGGCGGGTGCCGATTCCGGTCATGGCTGGAATTACGGTTTTGGTCCCGATGCTTCAGGAGGAAACGTATTTTGGGAGAACTGTGCCCAGTGGCAAGCCTATAAGATCATGACTAATGACCAATTCACAAACGAATGGTATAACGGCTATCTGGGAATGGTTCACGCACACCCCTTGCATGAATGGGCACGGTATGAAAATTTCTTTCTCCCGGATTTTTGGTGTTTCAAGCAAGATGATATGAAATTTGTGGGACGCATGTGGTTGGAGTCCAAAAGACCGGAGGACCCGATTGAAGCCTACAAACGTTTGGCGGGCAACATGAAACAAGATCAATTCAATGATGAAATGTGGGAATGTGCTGCAAGATTTGCAACCTGGGATATTCCACACATCAAACAACAGGGTGCCAACCACTTCAATTCACGTCCACAGCCCAAGCTGAATGATGTGGGTGAAAATTACTGGCTCATCGATCCATCTAACTGTCCCGAAAATTACGGTCACAATATCATCAAGCTCAACGGAGTTTTTGTAAACCCAAAGAAAGTAAGTGTGTTCTTCGAAGGAAAAGCCGGCATTGATGGCTTCCGCAAAAATCTCCTTCCGAATGCAGGCTGGCGATTCGGGTTTGTTGCACTTACAACAGACGGAACGCGGGTGTACAGTGATATTGGTTCGGCAAACTATTTTACTGGTACGGATACCCTGCACTTTGAAACTCCGGCAAAATGTAAAAGCCTTTGGTTAGTCGTGTCAGGTGCACCCAGAATGCATGTAAAACATGCATGGGATGATGATACCAGCAATGATGAACAATGGCCTTACCAGGTGAAGTTCAACAATACCAATCTCAGGGGATACAGGAATGTTGTGGAGACAGGAGTTGATCAGTTAGCCAAAGAGAATATGCTGATCTATGCAGTCGGAAACACGCTTTATGCACAAGACCTGCCCCAAAATTCTACTTTGAATATATTTGACATTACGGGACGCAGCATATTGACTCAAAGCTTTGATGGAGAAAACAATTTCTCCACCAATCTCCCTGAGGGCGCTTACATCATCAATGTAATGCATTCTAACGGAAGGTACAATCAAAAAGTGATTATTAAATAAAGTTTCTTTTAACAATACAGCATTCACATGAAAAAGCGATTAAGTCTTCTTATCCTCTGTGGCGTTGGGCTTTTACTTCTTGTAAAAGCCCAAGCTGTAGAGAGGAAAATCAACTTCGATTCAGATTGGAAATTCCACAGAGGTTCCGTTGCCAATGCCGAACAACCGGAATTTGACGACAACAAATGGACTGTTCTGGATGTTCCTCACGACTGGAGCATGGATCCGGTACCCATTCAAAAGGAAGGCATTACCGTCGGACCTTTCTCTAAATTGAATGACGCAGGTGCAGGTGGTGCGGATACCGGTCAGACATTAGGAGGGGAAGGCTGGTATCGTAAATCATTTACTTTGAATGAAAGTGATGTACACAAACTCATCACATTGTATTTTGAAGGTGTGTATAATCAATCTGAAATATGGGTTAACGGACAAAAAGTAAATTTTAACCCGTATGGTTATACCTCATATAAAGTAGATATTACTGAATTTTGCCATGATCCGGGTGTTCCCAACATCATTGCCGTCAAAGTAGTGAATGTAGGTGAAAACAGTCGTTGGTATGCAGGATCAGGAATTTATCGTCATGTATGGCTGATAAAGACCAACCCGGTTCATCTGGAAAAATGGGATACTTTTGTGGACGGTTCTGAAATAAAAAACAAAACAGCCCGGGTTAAATTATCTACAGTAATACATCAAAAATCAGATAAATACGACGAAGTTGACTTGCAGATTGATATCATTTCACCACAAGGAAAAACTGTCGCATCACGCACTTCATCCGTACAACTTGATGGTTCAACTCCCATATCCGATATTTTTCCCATTACCAAACCGCAGTTATGGTCACTTGAAACTCCCCAATTATATGTTGCTGAGCTGACCATCCTGTCCAACGGTACCGTATTGGATAAAATCAGTATACCGTTTGGCATCAGAACCATTGCCTTTTCTGCAGAAAAAGGATTTCAGTTGAACGGACAAACGATTAAATTGAAAGGTGGATGTATCCATCACGACAATGGTTTGCTGGGTGCGGCTGCTATCGACCGGGCTGAGGAAAGAAAAATAGAACTTTTGAAGGAAAACGGTTTCAATGCCATCCGATGTGCACACAATCAAGTATCTGAGGCCCTGTTGGATGCATGTGACCGATTGGGGATGCTGGTAATCCACGAAACTTTTGATCAGTGGCAGCAAGCCAAACGCAACAATGATTACCACCAATACTTTGATGCCTGGAGTGAATATGATTTAAAAGCGTCTTTGCGCCGTGACCGCAATCATCCTTCCATCATCATGTGGAGCATAGGCAACGAAGTGGCACAACGAGCAGACGCGGAGGGAGAAGAAATTGCAAAAAGATTGGTGTCTGTGATCCATCAATACGATACAACCCGATTTTCTACCATTGGTTCCAATGATTTCTGGGATCGCCGACATTTTTCATGGGATAAAGACTCTTACCGTGCATTCAGAAATGTGGATATAGCAGGATACAATTACATGTGGCATAAATATGAAAGTGATCATGAAGCCTATCCTGAACGAGTTATGTATGGGAGCGAGACTTATCCCAAAGATCTTGCAGCAGCCTGGAATTTAGTTGAAAAACATCCCTATATAATCGGAGATTTTGTGTGGACGGCCATAGATTATTTAGGAGAAGCCGGCCTGGCTCATGCTTTAGAACTGAAGCCCGGAGAATGGAACCCGCAATTTATGGGATGGCCCTGGTACAACGCCTGGTGTGGGGATATTGATTTTTGTGGCGACAAAAAGCCCCAGTCGTATTATCGGGACGTGGTATGGAGAGAAAAGACCATTACCATGGCAGTACGCCGACCGGTTGAAGCAGGTAAACAAGAAGTTGTAAACGGTTGGGGTTGGACAGATGAGCTGATTAGCTGGAACTGGGAAGGATATGAAGGTCAACCCATGCGCGTGAATGTTTATAGCCGTTCACCAAAAGTACGTCTCTACCTAAACGACATCTTGATTGGGGAAGAAGAAACAGGAAAAGAAAATTATACTGCTACTTTTGAAGTTCCCTACCAGCCCGGCACACTGAAAGCCGTCAATATTCACAAGAAAAAAGAAACTGATGCTCTCGAACTGCAAACTTCCGGAAAGCCGGCAGCCATTCGTTTAACTGCAGACAAATTACAGCTCAAAGCAGACAAAAATGATCTTTCTCATGTCAAAATTGAAGTCATCGATGAAAATGGAAGAATCGTTCCAAACTCCGGGAACACCGTAAAAATCAGCTGTACAGGACAGGGATCGGTAATTGCGGCGGGCAATGCTTCCATGTATGATATGCACAGTTTCAGATCAATGACACCCCGCGTATTTCGCGGAAAAGCCCTGGCCATCGTGCAACCTGATGGAAATGCCGGCCTTGTAGAGTTAACTGTAAGTGCGGATGGACTGCAGGGTGCAAGTTTAAAACTGATTGTACAATAAAAATAAGACAATAAATCATAGGGTGCGACCCACAGCGTACACAAAATTGATTGATCCAACTAAAAAATACAGGTGAAGTTGGTCTTTTTAAAAAATATCAGTATATTTGCGTGCTGAAAGCAGCATTTCTTTTACACAGAAGAAATTGAAATTAGCGAAAATAGCTCAGTTGCCAGGAGAATAAACAATAAATATGCTCTACCAACTGAGATACAA
>JAAYQF010000067.1 GCA_012519425.1 Bacteroidales bacterium
AATGATAACAGGGATATAATGCACCATTGTACTTATTACAAGGGGCATATCCGAATTCATTTTTTTCCTGAAAACAAGTAATAAATTGCATCACCCGCCTGATCGAATCTTCATTGACGCGGAAACGCATGTAAGCTAATTTACCACGCTTAGCGTAAAAAGAAATCGTTTTTTTCATCTTGCTCACAGGTTCCATTTTGCCCTTCAAAGTGGATCCGAAGATACCAAATCCTAATTTATTAACTAAAACTCCTTGTACTTTTTCTTTTTGAGATGCCCCGGTCATGCCGGTATATACAGTAGATTCTAAAATAGGTGAAGTAATGATTGCCGACATATGTCCGATCACATAGTAGGGCTTTTTAAAAATCGCACTTGTGTAACACTTCAACGCACTTTTATACAGTTCGGACGGGCTTTGCCAATCGACAGATTTAACCGAGGGAATGGTAAAGATTACGATTTCGTGAAAATCGTGATTAATGCGCGGATGCGCTGTACAACTCATAGATTTTCTAAAAATCAAAACTATTAACAATAAAATGAATACTACAATCAAGCGCCTTATGATCATACTGACACCTTAAAAAATGACCGACAAATGTACAAATTTATTTTTAATTTAACGCCAGTTCGGGTGACCAGGTAGCTGCCAATGCCGGACCGGTAGAGAAATATGTGGCCGAGTCCGTGACCCGGCCCAGAGGACGGAATCCGACATTACGGTCAGCAGCGCCATTGACGCTATGGTAAAAATTCTCTTCATTATGTTGTAATTAGGTTAATTGAATTGTCCCTATTTTCGGTAATACGAATATAGTGTGATTTTAATCTGCAAAAATTCATAAAGAAGACAAAGATTAGTTGTTCAATGAGTTAGCAAACTTAATTGCATCAAAACCGATAAGACCACCCGAAACCTATCTTCCTGCGTGCACCCAACAAGCCTACCAAGACTGAAATCAGTGAAAAGGTTAAAGCGCCAAAAATCAGAAGAATACCAGTTATCATAAGTACAATGTTTTATCAACCACGTAAAGATACATATTTCATCAAATAAAAATACTACCTTTACCTCTTACCGCCGCCGATCTGACCTTAAGCTTTTGTCTACAGGCCACCGTAACTGCAGTCAGCCTAGTGAAAAAACGCCTGAGCAAAGGTGATGAAGTAGCCTATTTGCCGGGACCTGAATAATAAACCAACTTTTTTAATTATATCGAACTCACGTTAATTTAGGGAAGAATTTGGGGAAGCTTTAACAATCAATCATGCTGTGCAATTGCCTATCACAAGAAAAATGATTTTCTTTGCAAGTCTTTTTACATCAAACAACTCAATATTTTATGGCTCGTAAATCCAGACCACATCCCATTCTTGAAAATGTATTGATAACTGGTATCGCTGCGGAAGGAAAGGCACTGGCGCGCGTGAACGAAAAAGTAGTATTTGTTCCGCACGTGATACCGGGCGATATTGTGGATTTGCAAGTCACCAAAAAACGCAGTGCATTTTTGGAGGCAAGAGCAGTTCATTTTCATGAATATTCAAAAGATAGAATTGAGCCGGTCTGTGAGCACTTCGGAACTTGCGGTGGATGTAAATGGCAAATGCTACCCTACCCTAAACAATTGAAGTTCAAACAACAACAAGTAGTAGATAATTTAACACGCATCGGCAAATTTAAATTGCCGGAAATATCTTCCATTATAGGGTCAGCAAAAAGTGAATTTTACCGCAACAAATTGGAATTTACCTTCTCCAACAGGAAATGGCTGACCACCCAAGAATTAAATAGCGGTAAGGATTTCAACATGAATAGCGTGGGATTTCATATTCCCGGGATGTTTGATAAGGTATTAGACATTCACAAATGCTGGCTGCAGGATGATATTTCCAATCAGTTGCGTAATGAAGTCCGGAGATATGCCATAGCAAACAAACTGACATTCTTTGACTTGCGGCAACAGGAAGGCTTCCTGCGCACCATGATAGTGCGTACCAGCACAACCGGAGAACTCATGTTGATCATGGTTTTTTTCCACGAGGATGAAAAAGCGAGGGTGGCGTTATTGCAACACATGGCTGATACATTTCCTCAAATCAACTCGCTCTTATACATCATAAACGCCAAAGCCAATGACACCATTACCGACCAGGATGTTCATCTGTTCAGCGGCAGGGACCATATCTTTGAAGAAATGGAAGGACTGAAGTTCAAAATCGGTCCTAAAAGTTTTTTCCAAACCAATTCTTTACAAGCATACGAGCTATATAAAAAGACAAGGGAGATGGCACAATTGACCGGTCAGGAGATAGTTTATGACTTATATACCGGTACCGGAACCATAGCCAATTTTATAGCGCATCAAGTCAGGAAAGTAATAGGCATTGAATACGTCCCGGAGGCCATTGAAGATGCAAAGGTAAATGCTGCATTGAACAATATTGATAATGCTTTGTTTTTTGCAGGAGACATGAAGGATTTGCTGAATGAAGAGTTTATGCAGAAACACGGAAAGCCTGATGTGATCATTACTGACCCGCCAAGAGCCGGCATGCATAACAAAGTAATCGAGGCAATACTTTTTGCTGCTCCTCAGCGCATCGTATATGTCAGCTGTAACCCCGCCACGCAGGCACGTGACGTCAGCTTGTTAACTTCTTCGTATAAAGTGAGTCAGGTTCAACCGATAGATATGTTTCCCCATACCCACCATGTCGAAAATATTGTGCTGTTAGAAAAAAATCCCTGATTACACCTGATTATATACTTATGCTTCAAGATATACTCGTACTCTTAATTATCATAGCCGCAGTTGCTTATACCATCTACTCCATCGTCAAGGCTGTCACATCCAAAGACAACTCCTGCATGGACAACTGCATGAGCGGATGCGACATACAAAGAGAAATTACTAAAAAGCAGCGGACACTTAAGAACCCAACACGACGGCGGCGGTCGCACAAACCATCACGCCGGCAGTCTCCGTGCGCAGACGAGCGCTACCCAAAGAAACAGGAGTAAAACCGTGCTCTTTGGCTAAGGCTACTTCCTCTTTACTGAAATCACCTTCGGGACCAATCAAAATTAAGATGTGCTTTTGGTCGGCAATCGCCGATTTTAAGATCTGCTTCTCCTCCGGATAACAGTGGGCAATAAGCCTGGTTTGCGATTCTGAGCGCAAATCGTTTTGCCGGATAAATTCCTCAAAATTACAAATCGGATTTAATTGGGGAAAGTAAGCTCTTACAGATTGTTTGGCAGCGGCGATGATGATTTTTTGCAAGCGTTCGAAGTTCACATTTTTTCTTTCAGAAAACTGACATCGTAACAAAGTGATCTCATCAATGCCTATTTCAACCGCTTTTTCAATAAACCACTCCAGGCGATCGATGTTCTTGGTGGGTGCTATGGCTACGTGCAGACTGTACGGTTTTTCACCAAAATGAAAAGTAGATTCAAGAATCTCAAATCCACATTTTTTGGGATGCACCAAAGTAATTTTAGCCCGGTGATAGCCACCTGTTCCATCCAAAACGATAATCTCATCACAAAGCTGTAATCTCAATACCTTAACAGCGTGTAAAGACTCTTGTTCAGGCAGATAATTGAGTGATATATCAGGTTGATAAAAGAGATGCATGAAGGAGAAAAGTTTTAAATTTTGTAAAGCGATGTCATTGTTTACTCCTCTTTTAACCTTTCAAGCAATTCTCTCCGGATCAGCTCACGCAGTGCCAACTTGCGGGTATCAACTTCAGTACGACGGGCGGGTCTGTACATATTGGCGTATTTGCATTTGACAGGACGGATTTTCATATCGTCCAAATTGCCCTTGACATCCACACCTAATCTAAGATGTAACGGATTATCTATTAGAGATATATGATAATCGAAGTTCATATCCAAATTATGTCTGCCCTCCACAATGGCTTTGTATTGATCCATCACAATGAGGAAAGGATAAATATCCACTTCCTCCCGGAAGACAGTAAATTCTGCAGCAATACTATCGATTTTATTTTCTGTTTTCTTGTTGAAGCGCAGAGTTTTAGCTATCTCTGTAAAAGTCTCTCCATCCATCAACACCAGGTCGATACCACGAATGGAAGATGCACCCCTTAAGGTCGATGGCTTCAGATTATAAGCTGAATCCAAATAGGTTTCAATGGCAATATGAAATTCACCCTTACCGGCAAAAGAACTCAACATGGGCATGATGGAATCCATATCAGGGATTAAATCTAATAATTCCGCTATTTCTATTTCTAAAAGATGCAAAT
Source organism: Bacteroidales bacterium (assembly GCA_012519425.1). Taxonomy (GTDB): domain Bacteria; phylum Bacteroidota; class Bacteroidia; order Bacteroidales; family Paludibacteraceae; genus Paludibacter. The sequence continues at coordinate 4,288 of JAAYQF010000067.1, forward strand.
CCATGCCCAAAAACAAATGGTTCTTGCGCTGAGTTTTGTACATAGCCGTCAACTGCATCTTTGCCGCAGAGGTCGTGAACAACATGGATTCCAGCACCATGGTTCCGTCTCTCACTGTTAACGTACCTTCCACATTCCTGGCGGTATCATTGGCAAATAAAGCCTGATTGATACTGGTATAGAGCGAAATATCAATACCTTTAGGCACCATAAAAGGACCTGAATAAGAGTCTTCTTCAGGAATAATTTCCTCTTCTGTCAACAACTCGGTTTTTTCATAGCCCAAACCGTTGAACATCGCCATCAACTTATTGACATCCGTGGTATGCGAACGAAAATTAAAATCGCCGGTCAACAATGCCTCATCTCTAAAATATCCACTGATATTCTTCAACTGACCAGTCAGCTGAAAATCGGATTTATCAACTATCAACCTACTGTCGTAGATCAACAACTCATCCGGCGTAAAATCAAAATCAATACTGGGTATGGATATATCTGTCCCGATTTGTGCCATGGAAATCACGGCATTTTTCAGCTTCACATAGCCCAGAGGTGTCCACTGTAACATTAAGTTTTCCTGTGTTTCATCGTAAATAAGACTGGCATTGACACTAATTTTGTCAGATGTTAGATGATCAGCACCCATATGAGCCATCAACTTATCACTTTGATAATCAACTTCCATATACGGATGCGTCTCATTGGTTTCATCCGGGCGATACACGAGTTTAACAGTAGGTTTGTTGATATCCACATTAATAGTATCCACATTGGCAACAAGCTGTTGCATGGCAAGATCCAAGCGCATCTGAGGAATGGCCGTTGAATCTTGTGTGTCCATTTCAAGGTCAAAGTCACCTTTCGGATTTTTGATCAAAGCTTGTATGCTATCACCCATAGAAGCAGACAACTGACCTGAGTTAAATGCTCCTTCCATGGCTATGGGTAAATTATCATCCATTAAATTATTGAAGGCCAACTGTAAATCCAAATCATTCAGAACAGTGTTGATATCCTGACCTACAGCAACATCTAAGCGATCGGTATTGATATCCAGAATGATAAAATCATGTTGTTTACTTTTAGCATTGGGCATGTCGAATACCACATCTGCCCATTTAGATTGAAGATGAATGGTGGTATCGTAGTCTGCAATGAAATCATGCAATTTGAACTTACCATCTATAAACATTTTTTCGTATTGGTCCAGGTCAAATTGGGAATATAAAAATTTAATATTAGCATGTCCCTTCGCCATACCTTTGATATCCAAAGGCATATCATCGGGCAAGAAAGGTTTGGCATCCACCAAATTCAAGTTTAAATTCGCTTTGACATCAAAACGCATATCTTCCGTCAGTTGATCGACAAAAGCAGAACCTGACAAATGAGAATACTTGGTTTTAGCATCAAAATCATACACCTTCACGAACCAATTTTCTTCATGGTTCATATCCATTTCAATATCAGCGATCCCCTTCACATCAAGCAACTTATGGGGTAATGACACGTATTCAAAATCTACATCATGAAAATTAGCATGTATGGTAAAAATCGGTAACTCCAAATCTGATATAGCTCCCTTCAAGGTACCATCGACATAAGTTTTTCCGGTAGCCGTTATGCCTTCCAAATATTCTCCGTACGGCAAGGACAACAAATCCACCACATCCGTCACTTGCAGTTCAACAGATTTAAAATCAACATCCAACAATATTTCATCCACATCATCCGGAAGATGGATCATGGTGTACAGGTCAAAATCCATATCGTTGACGGTCAGCAAAGCATCGTGAAAGGTCAGTTTAGTCTGCTCCAAATCAAAGCTGAAAGGTGTTTTAAGCTCCAAAGCAGCATTTTTCAGATAATCGGTTTCATCCCAATAAAAGGAAGCAGACCGGGCATCGGCATTCAGTTTACCATTGATCAGCCGGTCTCTCCAATCTAATTTGATATCCCCGTTCAGCTCCTCCAACGCAATGATCATGTCCATGGTTACATCATGGTAAATCATGCGAGCATCAGTGAGGTAAATTTTGTCGATTTGCAGCAGATCAAAAGGCAATTCAAAATCAGTAGTATCCGGTTCTTCATCCGGCTTTATAATATCATAATTTACATTTCCCAAGCTATCCGTAAACGCTAAAATCTTAGCATGTTTTAAATGTACATCACTTACAATCAATTCGTTTTTTTTCCACAAAGACTTTAAATCAACGGAAGCCAATATTTCTGAAGAACTGATCACGGTGTCGGTTGGAGCTTCAGGCAAGGGATTGATGATGGTCAGACCGTCAATCTGCAACCCAAACTGAGGAAAAGTACTGAAAAATGTCAGTTCAACTTCACCCAGCTCATATTCACAAATCAGCGTTTCGTCCATCAGATTGCGTACAATAGGCGTCAACTTCTCGGGTGTAAAAATCACCCGGGACAAAACACCTATAGTAATTAGCAGGATGGCTAATAATGAGGCAATACTGACAGCAATGATTTTTAGAACCTTTTTCATACAATTATAATTTATTTTAACGCCGTATGGAACTCTCAACAAACTAATTCAATCAAATTACCTGACTCAATTAGTTCATGTTTCGTTGCATCAGTGAATGACTAAATGATCCGACGCTCTTTTGCAGCACCCGGGTTTTCAACTACTCCACTTTGGTGAAGACTTCCAACTTACCGGTCAGGTCATCTCTATATTTTAAAGTTGTAGGTGTAAGCTCGGTAACTATGTATACTTTAGGGACTTTCCCGCCCATTTCCATAATATGAATTTGTGTCAACTCAGCTTCAACCAAAGTCCACTTAAACGGCTGTGCTTCTTCTTCCGTAATGTCATCTGAAGTATCCCAGGTAGCACCGGTATGATCTTCATCATAACGATAATACACGGTACCTGTTTTCCATTTTCCAAAAAGCAAGGTTTCGTCAAACATATCTTCTTCCGGCATACAAGCAACCATGGTCAGTGCTACTGTAACGAGCACCAATAAACTTTTAAAAATACGTTTCATATTGATTATAGTTTCAAATGTTTATGACTAGAAAATTATCTTAATAAATTGTTTTTTTCGCCGCCAGCAAGGTGTTTCTCAACAACGAGACAATAGTCATAGGTCCTACTCCACCCGGAACAGGCGTAATATAAGAAGCTTTCGGTGCCACCTCTTTAAAATCTACATCACCCTTCAACCTGAAGCCCGATTTAGTTTCAGATGAAGGAACGCGGGTGGTGCCCACATCGATGATCACTGCACCTTCTTTAACCATATCTCCCTTCAAAAACTCAGGAGATCCCAGGGCTGCAATGATGATATCTGCCTGCAAGCAAATTTCTTTAAGATTTTTGGTGCGGCTGTGACAAACCGTAACAGTGGCATCCCCCGGATAAGCTTTCTGCATCATCAGTGAAGCCACCGGCTTACCAACGATATTCGAACGGCCAATCACCACACAATTTTTCCCGGAAGTTTGAATATCATATCGCTTGAGCAATTCTAAAATACCGGAAGGAGTAGCTGAAACGAAACAGGGCAAACCAATCACCATGCGTCCTACATTCACCGGATGAAACCCATCCACATCCTTGCGATAATCAATGGCTTCAATTACTTTCTCTTCAGAAATATGCTTGGGCAAAGGCAATTGCACAATAAAGCCGTCTATATCCGGGTCCCGATTGAGTTTGTTGATTTCAGCCAACAAAGCTTTTTCGGTAACATCATCTTCAAAGGCGATACGGGTAGATTTAAACCCTACCTGCCCGCAAGATTTAACCTTGTGAGCAACATAGGTTTCACTGCCACCATCATGTCCAACAATGATCACTGCCAAATGAGGCTGCTTTCCGCCATTAGCGATCATTTGTTTTACCTCTTCGGCAATCTCTGATTTAATTTGGTCTGATATGGCTTTGCCATCAATTAATTTGTAGGTCATATTTTTATGTTAATTCATGAATAACCAGTCCTGATCGGAGTTTGGGTTCAAACCAAGTGGTTTTGGGTGGCATGATATTTCCTGAATCTGCAATATCAATCAATTGCTTCATAGAAACAGGGTAAAGGGCGATGGCGACCCGCATTTCTCCACTGTCCACGCGCTTCTGCAATTCTTCAAGCCCACGGATACCACCCACAAAATCTATTCTCTTATCTGTCCTTAAGTCTTTGATACCCAAAATTTCATCTAGAATTAAATCGGACGAAACAGTTACATCCAACACACCTAGCGGATCGTTGTCATCATAGGTGCCTGGTTTGGCTGTCAAATCGTACCAATCTCCGGACAAATATAAAGAAAAATTATGGAGTCTGTTAGGCTTGTAAATTTCGGGGCCTACCTTTCTGATATCAAAGTTTTTAGACAGAGCAGTTAAAAATTCTTCATCAGTCAGATTGTTCAAATCTCTAACCACCCGATTGTAATCGATGATAGTCAGCTGATTGTCCGGAAAACAAACCGCCATGAAATAGTTATACTCTTCGTTACCTGTATGATTAGGGTTTTGATTCCGTTTTTCCACACCCACCAGGGCAGCTGCCGCACTTCGGTGATGCCCGTCGGCTATATACAAAGCAGGTAATTTTGCGAACAATCGGGTAATTTCTTGAATGGTGATTTGGTCTTCAATCACCCAAAAATGATGACCAAAACCATCTGAAGTGACAAAATCATATTCCGGCTCTTCTTTTATCACCTCATTCACAATGTCATCCAACTCCCGCATATGTGGGTAAGCAAAAAACACGGGTTCTATGTTGGCATTGTTAATTCTCACATGCTTCATCCGGTCTTCTTCCTTATCTTTTCTGGTCAACTCGTGCTTTTTAATGCGACCGTTCACATAATCGTCAATATGAGCACATACCACCAGGCCGTATTGTGTCTTTCCGTGCATGGTTTGAGCATACACATAATAATTTTCCTGCTCATCTTGTCTCAACCACCCTTCTCGTTTGAATTTCTTATAATTCTCAACAGCCTTGGCATATACCTTCTCCTCATGCTCGTCCGTTCCCGGCTCAAAATCAATTTCAGGTTTGATGATGTGATACAATGACATGGGATTACCCTCAGCTTCAGCCCGGGCTTCTTCAGAATTCAACACATCATAAGGACGTGACACTATTTTTTCAACGATGCTTTTGGGTGGACGAATACCCTTAAATGGTTTAACAACAGCCATATTATGATTTTATTTGTAAAGTATAAAATAAGAGACAAAAGTAAATAAAAAACCGACACCCGTCAAGGTGTCGGTTCTATGTCGATTTTAAATTGACTGAAAAATATATCTGAAATTATATTCAGTAAAATTATTCGGCAATTACATCAAAAGCAACTTCTACTGTAACTTCCTTATGCAACTTCAAGGTTGCTTTATAGGAACCAAGTTCTTTAACAGGCTCCTTCAATACGATGATTTTGCGATCAACGGCAAAGCCCGCTTTTTCAAAGGCATCTGCGATTTGAATAGGACCAACGGCACCGAAGATTTTGCCTGTTGAACTTGATTTTGCCCCAACAGTTAAAGTATAATCCTGCAACTTATCAGCAAGTTCCTGTGCTTCATTTTTGATTCTTTCCAATTTATGTGCACGCTGTTTCATGTCCTCAGCCAACATCTTTTTGGCGGAATCTGTAGCCAAAACAGCCAGTTTCTGGGGTATTAAATAGTTGCGTCCGTAACCATCTTTTACAGTTACCAAATCTCCTTTAAAGCCCAAATTGGCAACGTCTTCTTTTAAAATTACTTCCATAAAATTTCCTCCTCCTTAATTTATTTCATCATATCAGTTACATAAGGAAGCAATGCCAGATGGCGTGCACGTTTAACAGCCTGAGCTACCTTACGCTGGTACTTCAAAGAAGTACCGGTTATCCGACGAGGCAAAATTTTACCTTGCTCGTTCAAAAACTTTTTCAAAAACTCCGGATCTTTATAGTCGATATACTTGATGCCGCTCTTTTTGAAACGACAGTACTTTTTACGCTTCAGATCTACTGTAGGTGGTGTTAAATACCTGATTTTACCTTGATTTGATGACATATTTTAATCCTCCTTTTCTTTAGATTTTAAACCTTTTCTCTTTTCCGCATACTCATAAGCATATTTGTCCAGACGGAAAGTTAAGAATCTTAACACACGCTCGTCACGACGATAAACGGTTTCTAAAGCTTCAACCACAGAAGGCTCTGCGTCAAACTGTAACAGAGTATAAAAACCTGTCGATTTTTTTTGAATGGGATAAGCTAATTTCTTCAATCCCCAGTTCTCTTCGTTGGTGATAGTCGCACCGCTATCCGTCAAAACACCTTTGAACTTTTCAACCGCTTCCTTCATCTGTGCGTCAGACAAAACGGGAGTTAATATGAAAACGGTTTCATAATGATTTAACATACTGTTTACTAAGTTTTTAAAATTAATTACTGCGTTTTTATACGAAAAACGGCTGCAAATATACGAAGATTTTTTTGAATAAAAAAGATGTTTTTGGAAGAAAGTAGTTGGTAGTTGGTAGTTGGTAGTTTTTGGAAGTTAAAGAAGTTAGAGAAGTTAGAGAAGTTAGAGAAGTTAGAGAAGTTAGAGAAGTTAGAGAAGTTAGAGAAGTTAGAGAAGTTAGCGGGGTCCGGGGTACGAGTTCCGGGTTTCGTGGTGCGGGTTCAGTTTTTAGTTCTTCGTTTTTAGTTCTTCGTTAATTCGTCTTTATTCCTTTGTCTTTGTTCTTTTGTCTTTGTTCTTTTGTCTTTGTTCCTTTGTCTTTGTTCTTTTGTCTTTGTTCTTTTGTCTTTGTTCTTTTGTTCTCACCTTTTAGGAACCTTGCCTAAATCTCTGTATTCTGAAGGGGTATATCCTGCTCTGCGCTTAAAAAAGGAGAAAAAATAATCGTAAGAGCTAAAATCGAGGTCGTAGACTATTTCTTTGATTGGGAGTTGTGTTTCAGCCAATAATTCCTTTGCTTTTTTAAGCTTTAACTCCTGGAAGTATTGGGCGGGAGAATATCCGGTGTGGTTTTTAAATGCTTTTCTGAACCACGAATAGCTTGTTCCTAAGTTTTCAGCTATTTCTTTTATATCGATCTTTCTCATCACATTCTCAGCCATAATGATTTTTGCTCGTTCAATAATCTGAGAATTACCATTATCTTCTAAATTTTTATTGTCAGCCGCCAGGAGAATTAAACCCAAAATATGCAGAGTTATGCCACCCAAGAATTGTTGCGATGATTTTTCCTCCTTTTTCCCCGCTCTTATAGCGTTAGAATACAGATTTACCAAATCTTCATTGATGCCTACTTCTATAATTTGATTATTTGGGGAAATAAAACCGGACTTTACAATGGTATCAATAACAGATCCTTCGAAACCAATGTAATATTCATTCCAACCTGTACTAACATCCGGACAGTAGGTATGCCACTGCCCGGGGAATAAAACAATGACACTCCCTTTTTCTATTACTCTCTTTTTCGTGGTTTCTGACGAAAAAACTCCTTTCCCTTTGGTGATATAAATAAGTTGGTATTCCGACAAAACCCTGCATCTGCTTGGCTTAAAGTAGTAGCTCTTTGGATGGTCAGGTGAGGGATAGTTCGTATCAGGCTGTACAGGTTGAAAACCGACCGTATTTACCGTGATCCCGAACTTTCTGTCCTTTTCATTGACCATCAAGTATTTAAAATCAATACCGAAATCGTTATACTGCATCACTTTATTTTGTATCTAC
>JAAYQF010000010.1 GCA_012519425.1 Bacteroidales bacterium
CAAAGCTTTAGATGCATTCAGGGTAGCTTCAAAGTTACTGACAATATCTGCCGGATATTCTCCGACTCCGCTGCCTGCATCGATGTTCTGAAGTTTATTTTCAATATTCCTGATCAGTAGAGACAACTCGAAAGTGTCAACTTTTTTTTTTGTGAGCAAACGCAGGCCAAAAACGCCACCCGCCACATTATTGGCTTTGGGTTGGAACCTGACTGTGATGGACGATTTGCCGGTGAGCATACGTGCCGGTATGGGATATTCCACATCCACAAATTCATTTTTATTCCACTTGCCCGTTACATTTTCGGTCACCAAAACTTCACCATCAATTAGGATATCGAAGGTACGATTGCCGCCTTCATTACCCCAATACCTTACCATCAGGAAGAGTTCTTCTTTTCCTTCTGTGAGCAGGTTATAGCTGAAGAACCCTCCGCTTCTGGCATCCCGCCATCCTTCTTCCATATGGTATCCCGTATAGGATTCATGTGATTGTAGTTGATGGTCCACCTCCGGCTGTTGTTCGCCGGGGGATACCATATCAACAGTGCGGTTGTCCAGGGTCATCTTTTCATGTTCCGTTCGGTCCATGTCATCTTTCACCCTCAGATATTCCCTTTCCGTCATGGATAGCCAGTACATCATATACCTGCTGTCGTGGATGCGGAAGAAAGGTTCGAAGACCAGGTCTTTGTTTTTTTCCGATATGAATAATTCCGGTACGGTAAATTGCAGGGTTTTGCCCGGTACAGGCTGCATATTATTGAGTTTTTGCAGAATTTCTTCTCTTTCTCCGACAATAATCGGTGCTTCTGTCAGGGGGATCATCGGGCCGTTGGCTACATGTGCCCAGCGACCGTCATCTGCTATCAAGCCTGCCAAATGCTCTGTTCCTGTACGGGCACCCAGCAGTACGGGACCGTACATCACAGCTATGTATTCGGGAACATTGGGCATTTCTTCTATGCTTACGTGCATGGGAGTTTTAATTTCCACCACATCATTGTTGTTCCATGTTCTCTTTATTGCCACGTAAGAAGCCGGTGATGCGGATGCGGCATAGTTGACACCATTGCACACAACAGACATCTCTCCCGGTTTTACCCATCCCGGATAACGCACCATCAATGTAAATTCCTGAGGAGTATCTGTTTTGATGATGAGTTTACTGCTGTCAGCATCGGGGAAGAGAGTTTCCTGTTCGATGGCAATACCCTTTTCCTTCCAGTTCAATTCAGATGCAACAAATAAGTTCAGGTACAAGGAATCTCCCGAATGGGTATAGATAAACTCACTGTATTTTCCATGGTTTTCCATGCCTGTGCCTACGCAGCACCACATAGCCGAGTTGGGTGCGGAATATACGCGGTAGTGTTGCGGTCTGGCTGAGGTAAAATACACATATCCGCCATGTTCGGGATGTTGAGTTGACAGGATGTGATTCATCATGGCACGCTCATAAAAATCAGCATATTTGGCATCCGGGTCCATGCTGAACAAGTTTCCGCTCAGTTTGAGCATGTTGTTGGTGTTGCAAGACTCGGGACCATTGCGTGTTTCTGTATAATCCCTGCAAGCACTTGCTGAGGGGAAGTGTTCATCCCGGCCGTTGCCGCCCAGTGCTAAAGAACGGTTGGTAGTAACTGTTTCCCAGAAGAATTTTGCTGCAGTGTTGTAGGCTGCCTCATTACTTAAATCTGCAACGCGGGCATAACCTATCGCTTTGGGAATTTGCGTATTGGCATGCATATTATCCAGGTTGTCAACGCGTGCCGACATTCTGTCGAACAATACCTTGTGAGAAAACTTTTTGGCTGCATTCAAATATTTTACATCTCCGGTGATGGCGTAAGCATCGGCATATACCTCGTTCATTCCACCGTATTCTGCCACCAACATCGTTTCCATTTGCGATTCACTCAAGGGGTTGATAATGGTCAAGCCCCAGTCGCACAGGTCCAGGAACATTTGTTTCGCATCTTCATTACGTCCGTATGCCCAGGCATCGCGCAAGCCCGCAAATGTCTTATGGATATTATACCAGGGCACCCATTTATCGTTCAAACCAAAAGCTGAGGCATTGATATTTCCGGCTTTTATTTGGTCCCACATGGTCAAACCTCCTGTGATTGCTCCTACATAACCATTGCCAAAGGCTGTTTGACATCTTTTTAATTCAGACACAATATAATCCATGCGGTCTTTACAGTCAGTATTGCCGCTGGCAGCATAATGAATAGCCATAGAGGACAGGTAATGCCCTAAGATATGACCGTCCAGATCTTCCCAGTTCGGAAAAACGGGTTTGGTGGTAGGCAGGTTTGCTGCTTTTAAAAACGACACCAATAACCTGTCAGTGTCGTATTTCAACAAGTTCTGTATGTTCAAATCCATGGCATCTTTGTAGATACCGTCCTTAAGACGGATGTCTTGCAGGGGGAAGCGGTCAGGATAAAGTTGTTCCTGAGCAATTAATTGATGGGATGCTAAAAACAGCAGCGACAAAAAGATCAGTTTAAATTTCATGACATAAAAGTTTTCTATGATATAAAGTTTTCTATGATATTAATTTAGCCGTAGGTAAGTTGTCTCAGGCTGCAAAGATACAACAAAGTTTTAAGTTTGAACTGTGTTTTTTTTGAATTATTCTCCTATAATTATGCTTATTTAAGCTATTCTTCTTATATTTGCAGCCTAATCTAAACATATATAACAATATTGTGTTGGGTGTAGATCAAGCACCTGAGTGCGTTTGGTGGTATTTTAAAAACACGTTTCAATCATATGAAAACACGAATTACCTTTCTTATCCTTGCGCTTTTTGCAAGCTCTTTTGTTTTTGTTCAAGGCCAATCAGTAGTCAGTACATCAGATTTTTTCGTTGCCCAGCCGGCTGCAGACCGCATGGTCGCATTTGATGTTGAAGATGAAGGTGTCAGTACACCCATCACCTGGGGCTTGGATTTAGCCTGGCTGGATGAAAATAATATCCGTCGCGGAGTGGCTTTTATGGGGATTGATAATGTAGAAGTGATCAGGGCGTCTTTTCAACCCATACGTCCTTTAGTCAATGATGATATTTCTGAAGGCCAGATAGATACTTTGAACTGGCGCTTGAATATTATTGAGGCCCGCACCAATCCGGGTACTAAGATCACGTTGAATTGCGACCATCCCAAGGTGGATTCCTGGTACGTCGGTAATGCTTTAAGATGGGCTAAGTTGATTGATGCCACCACCAGGCGTGTGCAGGAACGTGGTCACGAGGTGATCACTGTGGCACCATTCAATGAACCGGACTATACGCAGGTGGGACAGGGAACCAAGGATGATTTTTATAATATAGCCGGAGAGTTGCGTCAGATGTCACGTTTTAACAATATCAGGATCAGTGGGGGTAATACCCTGAATTGTGATGAGGCTTTGCCCTGGTATAATCATTTGAAAACCAGATTGGACGAAGGAAATACCCACCAGTTGGCCGGTTCTTTTGATTCCTATGCCAATTTTTTCACTGAAGTTAGAAACAATGGACACCACGCTACTGCGGACGAGTTGCACAATGTGATGGAGGCTATGGTTGGTGTTGAGTATGGTATGCAGACCGGAATATGGTGGGGTACAGCCGAATATGCCCGTGGTGAGTTTGTGAAAACCACTCGTCATGGCAAGCGTCTGGCTTATGCAGAACATCGTCCCAATTGGACTTCCGCAGCAGTTTATCGCAATGCAGAGGGTAAGTTGCAGGCTTTTGGCGGAACTTCAGAGCGTCAGGCAGCTACTACCAGCTATCGTTTTTTATCCAAAGACAAGCCTTTGTTTTTTGATGGTTACGGACCGCAGAATGAGTATGTGATGACTTTGCCCGGTGGAACAGGCTATCAGCAAGGACAAACCAATGCTGAGCGTGTGGTGAATATCAGTTGGGGAGATGACGTTCAGCCTGTAATAAATGGCACATACGTCCTGGTAAACCGCAACAGTCAAAAGGTTATGGAAGTGGCAGATGCCTCAATGGACAACGGTGCGACCGTGAGACAATACACTTATTCAGCCGGTGCTACACATCAACAGTGGAATGTTGTTCCTGTTGACCCCGGCGTAGGTGGTGATTTTAGTTATTTTAAAATCACGGCAGTCCACAGTGGGAAATCCCTGGATGTTTATAATTTTTCCCTCAACAACAACGATCCTATCAAAATGTATGATGATAATTCAAACGCCGTTCAACAATGGTATCTGGAGTATGTTGAGGATGGTTGGTTCCGCATCCGAAGTCGTTTCAGTGCGAAGTGCCTTACTATTTCCGGTAATTCTACCCGAGATAGAGCCCCCGTTGTACACTACGATCCGACCGGTCATAATAGTCAACTGTGGCGCTTTTTACCTGTAGATGCGCCTATTGAGTTTGTTGCTCCTTCGGCACCCGCTAATCTGAGTGCTGTCGCACAAAGACATTCTGTTTGGTTAGAGTGGGATGATGTTGGCGGAGATGTGGATAGTTATATCATTTTCCGCAGTGAAACTCCGAACGGGGATTATGAAACCATTGCCCGCAATGTTGAGACTCTTGCTTTCGTTGACAATACGGTGTCACCGGGTAAGTCCTATTATTATAAAGTGAAAGCCATTGACAGGTCCCTGAACAGGTCCGGTTATTCCAATGCAGTTTCAGTCCGGGCGACAGGAGGCGATAATAAGTTGGTGGCATATTACAATTTTGATGATAATACCCTGGATAAGTCAGAGAATCTGTTGCATGGCTCCTTCAGCGGAACAACGAAATATACGACCGGAAAAATCGGCACTAAAGCAGCCGAATTTGATAAAAGCAATTCTTACCAACTTCCGCCGACCGTAGCAGACTTCGATGAGATTACCATTGAGGCCTGGGTTTATCCGCGATATCAATGGACGTTTACTAATCTTTATAAAGAAGATTGGCAGCGAATTTTTGATTTCGGCAATGGAGAGTCGGAGTACATGTTCCTTACAGTTCGTGCTGAGGATACCGGTAAACTCAGGTTCGCCATTAAAAACGGTGGTGATGAACAGCGATTGGATGCACCTCTCTTGACAAGGAACACGTGGTCGCATGTGGCAGTAACTTTGGGCAATGGAACTGCCCGCATATATGTAAATGGAACAAAGACAGCAGAATCTAACAGTTTTACCATTAAACCTTCGGATTTCAAACCTGTTTTGAACTATATAGGAAGAAGTCAATTCCCTGGTGACCGTCTGTTTTGGGGCTATGTAGATGATCTCAAGATCTACAATTATGTTAAAACGAATTTTGATGACAGAAACTCAGCTGTTTCATACTTAAGTGTTACAGAAGACAATCTTGTTTTTGATGATATCGACAATACACAAAGAACATTCAGGGTATCCGGCATCAATCTGACCAATAATATTGTACTTTCCGCTCCTGCAGGGATCACGCTTAATCCTTCCACTGTAGCTGCTGCAGATGCGGCGGCAGGGAAAACGATAACTGCGACCTGGGATCCGGGCGTGTTGGGTACTATATTAAACGGAGTAATTACCATATCCTCCACTGGCGTTGGTAATCAAACTATCAACTTCGCCACTTCCGAAGATTCGGATTGCACCAATTTCCTGGCTCCCGCCAAGAATTTGATAGATGACCCGTATTTCAACAATCCCGAACAGCCGGGTTGGGGGAATCACATCGCCACTTCTGACAATGCATATTGTGGATCATTTTCAGGAAAAGTATGGGGGCAAGGTGGCGGTTCCGGTTCTTTGGATAGAACTGTTGCCTGGAATGCAGAAACACCCTATATCATTCGTGCTTACGTGAATACGAATGCTGATGGGTTTGTTTTAGGTTTGGGAAATGCTTATGTTGGCGGAGTTAAAGACAATGAAACTTACAATTCCATCTCTAACACAGGAGGAGCATGGCAATTGTTTGAAAACACCTTTGTTACGGGTGCAGATGCCACTTATGGATCACTTTGGTTTAACAATTATGCTTCCGGGATCAACGGAACCGGATACATTGATAACCTCGAACTTTATGAAGCCCGTATCGTCAGCTTCGACACAAATGGTGGTAGTGCAGTTTCTCCAATTTATGTAGTCAAAGGTGAGAAAATAGCTGCTGCACCGGAAACCACATTGCCGGGTTATATATTCCAGGGCTGGTACAAAGATGCAGGCTATGATACTGCCTGGAATTTTGCAACCGATGTGGTGGACAGCAATACAACCTTGTACGCCAAATGGCAGCAAGATGTTGGGGTAGGAATTTATCCATCCAATGATGTAGTAGTGAAAACTGAATACTTCAGTTTGGTCGGTGTACAATTGGAAAAAGTTGACCAAACAGGATTGTATATCGTTAAAAAGGTTTATGATTCCGGTAGAGTTGAGGTTCTGAAGCAGTACATCAAGCATATGAATTAAGAGCGGTGCGGGTTCCGGGTTCCGGGGTCGCGTGGTCAGGTTCTCGCAGATTGACGTAGATTTTAGGTCGTAAACAAAATTTACCCGGGGACTGGCTTTAAGCCAACCCCCGGGTTTTTTGTATACTTCGTAAATCGGTGTTACTAATTTGGGACATCCGACATCTGACGTTATAATCAGCGGGAAATCTTCTGTGTAAGTCCGCTCAATCCGTGTGATTCGCGTGCTATCTCCGGGAAACTACTCGATCACAATGCTCTTTTTGCAGGAAGCATATGCACTGAAATAACCCAATTCAGCGCCATTGATGTTCGTAATAGGATTTGTTTTGGTGCTGCCCTGCACAAGTTGACCTAAGTAGCTGAAAGAATAGAAGTAATTATATACAGCTTCTGAAATCGACTGCATCTCAATGGTTAATGTATCACCCGGAGAAAGCTGTCTGTCGAAGTTAGTCAAAAAACTTTTGCTGTCTTTACCATTGTTTAATTTATCGTCTTCCACATACGATGCGATAATTTTTCCGTTCACATATTCCACAAACCGATAGTAATTGGTTTCTTTAGCCGGATCTGTATATTCGACTATGACCTCCCATTCAGGCATTTTGACACCTTCTATTTCGGGTAATATTGACCTTCTTGCCCTTAACTTATTAATAGATACGGATTCAGCGGGCATTACGTCCATCGAGTTGATAGTTTTTTCGGATTCATTGGTTTGAACTGTCAATTTGTAAGTTGAGCCCGGCATTCCCCGGATCTTGTTGGAGCGGTAATGTCCCGGAGAAACTTCCACAAGGATTTCAGAGATACCCGAGTTATCTTCCAATGTCACCAGGGCATTTTTTATCAGATTGTCCTGAGGGTTACTGCTGTTTATTTCTGCTGTTTTTGACAGGATCACTTCTGCACATTCCAATGCCGGAACATGTCCTTCAACTACGATTTCCGGTTTTACCGGATTGAATTCAAATTCTATAGTCTCCGAACACGAAGTCGCTACATATACCAATGTCAATATCGGTAAAAATATTTTTTGAATGGTGCGTATTGTTTTCATAACTGTGAACTTTAAAAATGAAAATTGTAAGTTATTGAAGGTATAGCCGTGAATAAGTAAGTCATGACCGCTATCGTTTTATCCTGATTGGCCGGGTCTTGTTTGAAATTAATTGAAAATGCATTTTTGCGTGCATAGGCATTATAAACAGATAAATTCAAACTGCTTTTGTACCGTCCTTTCGTGTTCAAATTCCAGGTTAATCCTACATCCAATCTATGGTAGTCAGGCATGCGGTTCGCATTTCTTTTATCATAATTGTAGCGTACCTCGCCGTTGATTTCATATTTTCCGCTTGGGAATGTAACAGCATTTCCGGTTTGATACACCCAGGTTGCCGACAGAGTCCATTTGTCCGAGAAATCGTACATGCCAACGACAGAGACGTCATTCGTCATATCCTGTCTTGCGGGATACCAGGCTCCGTTATTGATACCTATGATGCTCAATTCAGTCCTGGACAGATTATATCCAAGCCATCCGTGCAGTTTTCCTGTGGCCTTTTTCAACAACAACTCTAATCCGTACGACCTTCCGTGTCCAAAGAGTAATTGACCTTCAATGTGTTCATTGGCTTTGATGTTGGCACCTGTCCTCAAATCGATGGCATCGTGCATCCACTTGAAATAGGTTTCGGCTGAAAATTGATACATGTCCTGACGGAAATTTCTAAAATAACCCGCAGTAAACTGATCGCTGATCTCCGGTTTTACGTTGGTGCTTGACATCAACCAAATATCAATTGGTAAGGAGGCGTCTGAAGATGAAATTTTGTGAATATTCTGTGAGTGATTAGAATACGCCACCTTTACTGATTGTTTGTTGTCTATGATATGTGTGATATTGATCCTCCTTTCGGGAGTGAAATAGGTTTTAACGGGTGATTTGGCGTAGAACCTCAAAGAATCGGTAACTAAACCATCAGTATAAATATAATACGTGCCTATTCCATACAAGGAGAAGAAATTCAGTCTAATACCAAAATTAATAATCCAGTTGGTTGGAGTCTTAATTTCATTACTCAAATAAAAAGATCGTTCTTTGGCAGTTTTATCCTTGATTTTAACCGGGTGTACCATGGCATCTTCTCCGGCTATCAGCTGACCGGGTGTTATGTTGTATGATTTCAGGTCGAGACCTGCAGAGAGTCGGTTGTTATTTCCAAGGAAGAATTGAAATTCGTGTTTAAAACAGTAATCTTTTAATTCCGAATACAGGCTGAAGGTGGATGGTTCAAACTCAAAATCTACCATATAATCAAATTCACTGAAATGAATTGAAGTGTTGCTGAATATTTTATCATGCCAGATGTGATTCCACTTAAAGGATGCGATTTGATTGCCCCAGGAAACGCCCAGGTGGTTTGGCATTCTGAGAGCGTCGCGACCGGTATAGGCAGACAGGAAAATACGGTTTTTAGGATTGATCGTAAAATTGACCTTTGCGTTTAAGTCATAGAAATTTAGCGTTCTGCTACTAAGTTCAGGATCCTTGGTCAGCTTCAACAACATGTCGATGTAAGTTCTTCTGCCGGCAACAAGGAATGAGCCTTTTTCTTTTACAATCGGGCCTTCTACAGTGAGGTTGGATGCAATTAACCCAAGGCTGCCGTTGACTTCAAAAGTTTGATTGTTCCCGTCTTTCATCCTGATATCCATAACAGATGAAATTCTTCCTCCGTAGGAAGTTGGTGCAGTACCTTTGTAAACAGTAACATCTTTAATGGCCTCACTGTTAAAGGTTGAGAAAAATCCTAATAAATGGTAAGGGTAGTATACTGTTGTTTCATCCAACAATATAAGGTTTTGAGAATTATTGCCACCTCTGACGTGCACGCCGCTTTCACCGTCTCTTACCGAGGTTATGCCCGGAGTTAGAGTGATGGTCTTCAGTACGTCCCGTTCTCCAAAAAAGACCGGTATGTTTTTAATTTCGCTGATTTGAATTTTTTCTACGCCGATATCATTGGTGAGAATTTTATCGTCCAGGCGATAGGGAGTAACCTTAATTTCTTGCAGGGATGTAGCGATACTTTCCATTTTGAAATTCTGATACAGGTTTTGATTGACGTTCACCAAAAAATTGATGGTTTGATATCCCACGTATTGAATTTTTAAAGTGTAACTCCCTTCAGGCAAGGTGAGGCCAAAGTATCCATAAGCATTGCTTGCTGTACCAACCCCGGATAATTCTTCAACGGTAATAGTGGCACCCGGTAAAGTTTCTCCGTTTGTTACATCTGTAACCACACCATTGATGGTGTATTTGGTTTGTGATAATATTGCCGGTAGAAAGCACATAAACACCAGGATGTTTAAAATATATTTCATCTATCTAATAATCAATGCAATAAAACTTCAAAAATAATCTCTGCGGATGAAGACCGATTTATCTTGGTCGGCATCTGACACTGAAAGATATTGGCTGTTTCTTTTTTCAATTTTTCCCTCATCAAGTAAAACTTTTGTAAGAAATCCAATTTTCATTCTATTCTCTCCCAATGGTTTTTCCATATCTGAAATATTCACACCTTCTTTGTGCTGATTGATATATTCGAGAATTCTTGATTTGAGACTCATGACTATTATTATTGATTGTTGTGATTAAATGTTGTTTCCGATTTGGGGTTGTCCCATTTGCATAGTGTGTGCCACGGGAAGAAGAATATGGATTGTTTTATGGTTTTAATTCTTATAATTAGCTTATAATTAGCTTATAATTAAGCAAATAAGAAGGGGTGTATTCAATTTGAATACACCCCGGGGTCCTTTTGTTTTGCACGGTTTCTGTGTGCTAAATTGTGCGGAAATGCTAATAATTGTGCGATTTCGCACAATTATTTAAGATTTTTTGTGTCCATGAGTGGCAATATTGTATTTTTTCATTCTTCTGATCAGTGCATCGCGGGATATACCGATAGCTTCGGCAGCGGCTGTTTGATTATAATCGTGAGCGCGCAGGGCTTCTAAGATCATTTTTATCTCATTTGATTTTAAATCCCGGGTGGCAGTCTCAGCATATCCTCTTTTAATTTTAGTTTGTTTAATAGGAAAATCGTTGGATTTTAGTTGATTGCTTTGGCATAAAATGACAGCCCTTTCAGCCATATTTTTAAGTTCTCTGACGTTTCCGGGGAACTCGTAGTCTTCCAGGGTTTCAATCACTTCTTCAGAAATCGTAATCTTCGGTTTATTGAAGTTCGTTGAGAAGAGGTTGACATAAAATTCCAGCAGTGGTCTGATATCAGCTTTACGTTCACGCAGGGGAGGAATATGGATGTGAAGGGTATTCAATCTGTGTAGTAAGTCCAGTCTGAATTTTTTTTCTTCAATCATTTCGTCAATGTTGTGATTGGTAGCGGAAATGATCCTGAAGTCCGTTTTGATAGGAGTAGTATCACCGACGCGGGTAATCACTTTTTCTTCTGTTGCTCTTAAGATTTTTGCTTGCAAGTTGATGGGCATGTCGGCGATTTCATCTAAAAACAGAGTGCCGCCATCGCATGCCTCAAAAAATCCTATTTTATCACTGACAGCCCCCGTAAACGATCCTTTTTTATGACCGAAAAATTCGCTTTCAAGTAAGGTTTCAGTAATAGCGCTGCTGTTAACTGCATAAAACAAGTGTTCGTTCCTTGTGCTTGAATAATGAATGATGCGGGCAATATTTTCTTTTCCGGTTCCGCTTTCTCCTGTAATTAATACATTGGCATCGCGATATTTTGCCATAGTCCTGGCTTGTTCGTAAACATGCAATATTTCTTTACTGACACCTATAAAATGACGGTCGATTTTTTCCTCCAAAGCCTTGGATATAAGTGAATTTCTCTCCTCCATCTGCTTGAGTTTTCTTTGCATCTCAAGGAATTTTTGAGAGCGTTCGATGGCAACTTGTAAATCGATAAACCTGAATGGTTTCCGCAGGTAGTCAAAAGCTCCTAAGCGCAATGCTTTGATAACAGTATCCATGTCGCCATGGGCCGAGATTACGATGACTTCAATATTGGGAAATTGTTCTTTAACTTCTTTCAAGATATCCAGGCCACTGATACCGGGCAATCTAACGTCTAAAATCAATAAATCAATGTCTTTTTCTTTTAAGATGCGCCTGCCATCCCCAACATTATTGGCTTCATAAGTAATGTAGTCGTCTTCAAAAAAACCGCTTAGTTCTTCCGTAAATTGTTGTTCGTCATCTAATATCAGAATTTTGATTTTATCCGTTGTCACCATTATCGTTTGTTATAAAAATTAGACTGAATTTGGTATGAGACATTGTACTGCTTTTTATATGAATTTCTCCACCCATATCCTTTACGATTTGATAGGAGATGGACAAGCCGAGTCCCGTTCCTTTGCCTTCTTCTTTTGTAGAGAAAAAGGGGATCATAATTTCATTTATTTTATCTTCTTCCACTCCGACTCCATTGTCGATAATCTCTACATGTATCCTGTTTCTTTTCTTAAAAGTTTTGATGTCTATTTCCGGAACAAAATCCTCATCCTCCAATGCTTTCCTTTCTAAAACAGCATCTTTGGCGTTGTTTAGCAAATTCATAATCACTTGTTCGAATTGATAGATATTTCCTGTTAAATTGGGGAGCTGTTTGGATAATGAAACATGCATTGCAATGCCCATATGTTTGAACTGTTCCCGAAACATGGAAATTGCATTTTCAACACCTTTGTTGATGCTGAATGCCGTAGGAATATAATCAAATTGATTGCGGGAAAAAACCCTGATATGGTCAATGATATTACGGATCCGTGTGAGATTTTCAAAAATTTTATCCGCTCGTTCATTGATATATGCGATATCGACAGTGGTTCCTTTTTTAGCGTCGTAAAGCATTTTATCCATAATCATTGAGATGATATTCATTGGTTGATTGATTTCATGCGACATTCCGGAGGCCATTTGTCCGAGATTTGCCATACGATCAGCGTGGATTTGGTTGAGCTGTTGTTTTTTGCGCTGTGAAATATCATTGAAGACAACTACATAGGAAGAGGGTTTGCCATCAGAGTCTTGTATCAGAGCTGTACTGATATTTCCTAACATTTGTTTACCATCAAGCTTTACGAGATAAAGTTCATTTTCTTGTGTGAGTCCCTCTGAAATCGTCAGGTTGATGATGTTTTTGATGATTTGTTTTGAGTTCTCTGAGGTCTCAGAGGTAAAATGCAAGTAATGCTTCTCTAAGATTTCTTGTTTAGAGTTTGCACCGAGGAGTTCAACACCAATTTCAGAAATTTCTCTGATTTTACCTTCCAGATCGATCAATACTATGCCGTTGGGGGAGAAATTAAGTATGGTTTTAAACTTTTGTTCGCTTTCCCGCAAGTCGGACACAGCCTTTTTTAATGCGATCTCACTTTGTTTTCTTTTTTCGTTTTCTAGTTGGAGAAAATGCAGCAGCTTGAGCGTTTCTTCATGTGTTTTTTGTAGTTCACCGGTGCGCTCAGCAATAATTTTTTCCAATTGCACTTGCTCGTCAGGTCTCATAAAGTGACCCCGCTGGGGTTCGAAAATATTTACTTAATCAATTTATTACTTCTCGTTGTTTTGGCATATCCGCGTCTAAAAACCACGAAGAAACTAGCATTGTTTTGCTATGGTTTTCATTGTTGCGGAAATACGTAAGCAAAGGTAATTGTTTTTCAGCAAAAAGCAAAACGGGCTTATCATAACATGAAGTTTGGTAACTCGTTGTTATACAGGTGTTTTGTTCTAGCATAACTGCCTTGTTATTGCTAATTGGAATTTCATTTTGTCTTTTTCAGAAATTCAGCAGGAGTTTTACCAGTATGTTTTTTTATTGCTCTAAAGAAGGACGATCTCGAGCTAAAGCCGCATTTTTCAGCCAAAGCGGACAGGGTGTACATTGATGAAGATTTTTCCTGCATTAAATTCACAATTTCCTCTATCCTATATTTATTTATGTAATCTGAAAAATTAGTTCCTAAATACTGATTGATAACCTGGGAGAGTTTTACTGATGATATATTCATTTTTTCTGCAATATCAGTTTGTTTAATATCAGGATTTAAATACGGCTTTTCAGAGGCCATATATGAGTCCAACTTTTTTATTATACTTTTGGCATCCGATTCTTTGATGTGAGACTGTATGTATTTTACATCGTTAAAATTTCCGCGAAGCATTCTCGCTGCCAAAGCACGATTTTTATAAAGTGAAATTAAAAGAAGTACTGAAAAAACACTGATAATTACGATCCATATCAGTTTTTTATAATCAAATTGCACAATAACTTCAATTGCATTTTCCGTGTTATCGTCATTCATGTTTCGAATTCTGAAATTGTACTTACCGGGAGGCAGCCGATTATAAACTACCACATCGTTCCCTATCTGACTTTTCCAGTTTTTATCATAACCTTCTAAAATGTATTCATACACATTGGAGCTGGGTAACGAATAATTCAGGTAAGAAATTCTAATTCTGAGGTCATTACCATCTGCCGGGAGTCTCAGTGTTTTCAAAAATTCGGGAGAAATAACGCTTTTTTGATTTGCTATTTCTTTGATAATTTCTATTTCGGTTATTACCGGAGTTTTGGCTTTAATTGTTTTTGATAAATCCGGAATGAAACAGTGGATCAAACCCTCTTCATTTGCCCACCAGATATCATTTTCCGACGTCTGCTGAACAATATTTGCAAAATTGTAACTCGATATACCATCTTTTATGGTGTATGTCTTGTAGATTTGTGATTTCAAACTATAATAAACAATTCCCTGATTAGTTGAAAGCCAAATATTTGTCATTTCATCTTCAAGCATGCTAAACACTTCGATGTGCTCCTGATTGAAGATTATCGGTGTAAATTCAGTTAATTCTTTATTGATTTTTCCGAATGTTTGATGTGAGGCAATCCAAATGTTATCTTCAGAATCTTCCAAAATACTCACAACTTCCTTTGTGTTGGTTGTGAGATTTGTAAAATTTGGATTTTTAATAGTTTTCGTATGCTTATCAAAAACACACAAGCCCTCCACAGTCCCAAGCCAAATCCTGTTTTTAGAATCTTTGTTAAAATATACTATATTATCGTCAATCAATCCGGAATTTGAAACATTGTAATTCTTTATGTTCTCAGTCGATTCATCATATTCAAAAAGCCCTCTGTCCGTTGCAAACCACCAGGTGCTGTTTTCATCTTGAAAAAACCTGAAAACACATCCGTTGATAAACGTGTCCTCTAAAAGGAAACGAGATAAGCTTAATGTTTCAGAATTAAAAATATATAAGCCGCCACCATAAGTTCCGATTAAGTATTCATTCTTCTTGAAAGGCGAAATATAAAGGATGATATCTGAACTTAATAACGATTTGTCGTGCTGAGTGAAATGCCTGAAAATGTTTTTCTGTTCTGAAAAAAAGATAAATCCACTTCTGGTTCCGATTAAGTATTCATTTTGAGGAGTTATGTGAAAGGAGCGAACGTTATAATCTGCAGAATTGAAAGTATTTGTTCTAAAAACGTTAAAGTTATTACTTATATTAGGATTATAACTCAATCCACCTTTGTATGTGCCAATCCAGAAAGTGTTTTCATCCAATAAAAATGAGTAAATCGCATTCGAATTAATAGAGTTTGGATTTTTAACCTCATGTTCGATGGTGCCGAACTTTTTACTTTTTAATGAATAAATTATCAATCCATTGCCATTTGTTCCCACATACAAATTGTCATGATGATTAGAAACATTTAAAATATAATTATTTCTAAATTCATTCATCGGGCTGAATGTTTTGCCTTTCACATCAAAAGCGATCATTCCGCGATTATAAGTGCCTATGTACAGGATCGAATCAACATACTCAAGTGCAGAAAGATTATTTTGATCCTGATTATTATCGCCGACTTTGTAAACAGCGGTTTTTTTATCTTTCAGATTGAAATAACACAATCCTGATTTGGAAGCGATCCAAAAATTCTGATTGTCCGGGCTTACAATCTCGATTAGCCGGTTTGTATTTGAAAGTGCATTTTCAAAAATAAAATGTTCAATCTTTCCATCATTATAAAAAAACAAACCACGATTAGAAGCTATGAGCAGTTGATTGTTGGATATTTTATGAATATCTCTAACAGACACATCATTAGTTGTCAGAGATATGGTTTCTGCCTGGTTAATTTTTCTGTTTAACCTCTTAAGTCCTTTTTCTGAACCAATCCAAATATAAATTTCATCTGTCTCTTCAAAACAAAAAATTTCTTCATCACCGATCTGCTTATATTTTTTCACATTATTTCCATCAAATCTGTTGACACCGGATCGGGTACCAAGCCATATAAATCCTCTTTCATCCTTGAATATTGTATTGATCCTGTTACTTGAAAGTCCATCATGGGTAGAAATTGTAGTGAATGACGTTGGAATCTGAACATCACCAAAAATATTCAGACCAAAAAAGTAAAATAAAAGAACGAAAATAATTCTTTTTGACAAGATAATGTGATATTTTTTACTACTATGCATCGATAAAAGATTTCGGTTTCAATTCAGACTAAAAGCATAAAAATAATTTCGCAAACTGAATATCAATATTTTTTGACACTTATTTGTTGCCGTAATACATTTCTGATTTTCAGCAGAGTAACGATTTCTATTTTGTGTCAATAAATTTTAGCATTTATTAGCTCAAACGAAATTTGTGCAAGCTTGCAACAATAAATATATTTGATTGTCGAAAGACAAAATTACAAAAAATAATGAAATACACATATCTTGAATAAATACCATGGTCTATATTTATCATGAAAGACAATGAATTTTTTAAACTAAGTGTAAGATTTGGGTTTCTTAATCAACACAGATTCCAAGAAACTTTAGTGACGGTGGTTCCGGAGATTATGGAAACACAAATGGCGGATATTATCGGTTTGGCTGTAGAACTTTGATGACGAGTGAGAAATGACAAAAGCTTGATTTAGGATCCAAATTGTCGATTTAAAGTTAGTTAACGATATCATGAAAACATTTATTCCCATAAGATTTTTTGCATCTGTACTCTTTCTTTTTATTACGACTGTTCTTTTCTCACAGCGCACGTTTGTACATCCCGGGCTTTCACACAAGCAATCTGATTTGGAAAGAATGCGGGTAATGGTAGCTGCTAAAATCAACCCTTGGTATAATTCTTTTTTAAGCTTATCAAAAGAATCGGGAGCTAAGTACACCTATACTGTACGTGGAAATAGTTCAATTACGAAAGTAGTGCAAGGTGGTGAAAATTATTCTGCAATGACTTCCGATGTGCGGGCATCGTATCTGAATGCGTTGATGTGGGCAGTAACGGGAGATGAAAGACATGCACAAAAAGCTGTTGAGATTTTTAATGCGTGGCAAAATCTAAGTCATTTTGAAACCATTGCCACCAAATCTTTGGATTCGGGACGCTTAGGTTGGATTTTGATTGAAGCTGCTGAAATCATTGCACATACTTATGATGGATGGCAACCTGCTGATATTCAAAAATTCAAAAATATGCTGGTTCATCCGGGTTATTCAAATACTACGGTTCCTGACGGCACATATACTTTTTATTGGAATGCTTACATGGGAGATTCCGGACGGCATGGGAATCAGGACTTGTTCGGTTGGAGATTGGTAATGGCAATAGGTGTTTTTACGGACAATGAAATTATGTACGATAGGGCGTTCCGCTACATTACAAACCAAAAAAGCAGGAATGATGATTTAAATTACGAACCGGGACCACCGATAACTTCACCAGACTGCATCAATACAAATGACTATTACGATGAATACAGGCGTTTAGGTCAAAATAATCATACTCCTGATTACGGGTATAACGGAGTTGTTAACCATTATATATGGGAAAATGGTCAGGGACAAGAGAGTTCGCGTGACCAGGACCATGCAGTACTTGGGGTTGGTATGATTGCATCGATAGCTGAAATAGCATGGAATCAGGGTGATGACATTTATGGAATGTTCGACAATCGAATTTTGAAAGGATATGAATGGGCACTTCGTTACAACATATCATTCAAATACTCTTTTCCGGATCAGTCTGAACCCTGGGAGCCCTCAGGTTATACAGAAGTTGCGGACGAAGCAACCTTTGAAAATGGATTATTTATCAAACGTTTTGACAGAAGCGGCCGTTGGTTCTCAAAGAAACCAAATCCACACTATGAAAAAAATTTTACAGATGTCAGTCGCGGAAATTTTAAGGGAGCAAAACGTCCAATTTATGAATTGGCATATGCCCACTATAAAATTCGTTTAGGTCTTGATGATGAAGCTGTAAAATGGACAAAACGAGCCATGGATATTACAAACAACGAAAGCGGAAATGAAAAGTCGGGCTGGTCGCTCGATCATTTAGGCTGGGGTGGCCTGACTTGTCATAGAACTGAATGGATGGCCGGAGATCCTGTAAGTTTCAAAAATGGGGTAAAATCATTTACGTTACCGAAAACTCCATGTTTGATTGATGCTGTTGATTATGATTTTTTTACAGGAGATGGGAAAAATCGTACTTATTTTGACACAACAACAGGCAACTCCGGAAATATTTATCGAAAAGATGATGTCGATATTATTATACAAGGCGACGATGGCTATGTAATTTCCGACATGGCAAATGGCGAGTGGTTAAGTTATACAGTAGAAATCGCTGCACAAGGTGATTATTATGTTGTGATCCGGCACAACACCTCAGATACAGGAGCAAAATTGAAAATTGTCTTTGAAAACGGTGTTGAAATCGAGAAGGAATTGAATGTTACCACAGGGTTTGAAGATACTGTTTTAGGAATAGCAAACCTCCCCAAAGGAGTAAGTGTATTTCGTGTTTATACAACAGGTGAAAGTGGTTTGACCATGTTGAAAAATATAAAAATTTCAGATAATTACACATCCTCAGTGCCCACTTTTCTTAACGACTTGTATACTGTCGATTTTATAGTAAGAGACAATACGGTTTTTTTTAAAGATTTACCTGAAGACATGGTCCTGTCTGTACATACAACGAGTGGACAACTGATTTTAATTAAAAAAAACGGAAAATCATCAATTACATTACCTGAAAAAGGAATTTATTTATTCACTGCTGAATCAAAAACAGGCATAAATTCATTTAAAATCATTATTTAGAGTTACCATTATTATTAATTATTCAAATTTTACAATTATGAAAAAAACTACAAAAATTATGATCCTGGCGCTCATACTCAGCGCTTCAAGTGTAAGTGTTTGCGCTCAAATCAGAGTGTTAGAATCTTTTACCGCCAGTAATCCGGATTGGACAGTGGCAACTTCGGGAGCCTCAGGAGTAATTACTGATGGCTACTTTAACTGTACAATGGCAGTGCAGAGCAATTCGAAATACCGGGGTGATCTTTTGTTCTCAAATAATGTAGAGGGCAACGGCATTATCCTTGATTCCGATAACGACAAGTACATTGCAATTAAGTTCATAGGTCAACGTCCGAACGGAGTATTAAAGTTCGAAATGAGGCGAACGGATCAAACCGGTGGTTCCGGATCACGTACTGACGGATATTACAATACATGGACAGGAGGGAATCCTGCATCAGTCACAACCTCAAATGGAAATTATATCTATTATTACCAGTTGACAACTGATGGAAATTACGTTTCACAAACAGCCGGAGGTAAAGAAATGCAGATACTTAAATTCATCATTGCAGATGCTGCCGTGGAACCTTATGAATATAAAGTAGATTGGGTTGGAACATTTTCAAGTTTAGACGATTTGAATGTACATAAAGATGTAGCCGATGACGGAGAATCTGATGAAGATGAACCAAAAGTTAAGTCCAAAGTTTTCCCGGGAAATATTGAATTTACATTCTCTACAAATGGAGATGACGAAAACTGGAGAACAGGAAAACACAATAATATAACAAGTACATGGAGTGTTAATAGTGGTGGTTTGACAGGAGATTTAGTGTTTCAAGATGCTTCAGGAACCAAATACAGGGCTGACTTAATGTACAATTCTGCAGATGGTACCAACACTTGGGGTACCGCACCTAATCTGTTATTTAACACCACAAAAGATAAATATATTGCCATTAAATTTATTGGAGACCGCCCTCTCCCCGGAACTTTAAAATTTGAAATGAAAAACTCTGCAAATGTGTGGCTTAACTCAGGCGGCCAATATCAAACCAATGGTTTATCAGGAAATATTACAACAGCCGATGGAAAAATTTATTATCTTGATTTATCAGCAAATGTGAATTTCACAGGTACTACCGTTGTTATTGCTTTCGTTAAATTTATCATTGCAGATATTACAGCCTCCGGCTCATATACAGTAGATTGGATTGCCACTTTTGCGAGTGTGGAGGAAATTGAGACATACAAGGATACAGACGACGATACGATCACTGGCACAGCGGAAGGACATAAATTACTGACGAACAATTTTCATTTTAGTTCTAACAACTCTGTGCTTACAATATATTCCAGTGAAGCCAAAACAGTTGATATCTTTGCTATTGACGGGCGTATTGTGAGGAAAGATTTACAAATCAGCGAAGGAACAAATGTTATTAATTTCCTGAATAAAGGCATATATATTATTGACAGACAAAAAGTTGTTGTAAAATAAAAATCATTAGGAGGTGGTCTTAGAAGTGCCTTGTATTTGGACACTTCTAAGACACCTTATTTATTTCAGTTGAGTATTTGTTTTGAGACAGCCTTATTTTTCTTGGTTGCTGATTTTTCTAACATACAAGCCGTTTTATTCTAAACTAAAGCTTAAATGAAATACAAGCTCATTATTATCACACTCAGTTCTTTGTTGCTATTTATTTTTGTTTCTCAAAACATTCAAGCTCAAAAACTGGTAACATATCCCATTCCTCAACAGGTTTTATATTCACTGCACAAAGATGATTTCACAGTACAGGTGAAATTATCCGGTGAGAAAGAATGGCAGGATCTTTATGAATACAAGGTCCCGGTGGATATGGACACAAAGTCTGAAGCCAGCATGGTTCAATTTGATTTTGAGGGGAAAGTCGAATTGAAAGTAAAAAAAAATAATGGGGTTGTAAATGATGTTAGAATAAGACCGCTAAGCAACAAAATAAAGTATAAAGTAAAAGACAACATCATCTGTTTTACGCTTGATAAGCCTTCAAAATTATCGCTTGAAGTAAATGGCGACCGATTGAATAATCTTCATATCTTCGCAAATGCATTAGAAAAAGAAATTCCAAATATTGATGACCCTAATGTAGTTTATTTTGATGCCGGAGTGCATAAGCCGGAAGAAGGATCCGAAGATATTTTCAATATTGCTTCAAATCAAACGGTATATTTAGCTCCCGGAGCAGTTGTACAGGGAAAATTTGTTTGCAATAAAGTTGAGAATGTCAGATTCATCGGCCGGGGAATTATTTTAAATCCGCACAGGGGATTCGAAATTACTTATTCAAACAATATCGAAATTGACGGGATAACAGTGATAAATCCCACTCATTACACTGTTTACGGCGGTCAGTCAAGTAATATTAAAATAAATAACTTGAAGTCGTTTAGCACAAAAGGCTGGAGTGATGGTATAGACTTGATGAGTTGTTCGGAAGTAACGATCAACGATATTTTCATGCGGAATTCAGATGACTGCATTGCAATTTATACGCACAGATGGGATTATTTTGGTGACGCCCGAAATTACAACATCACCAATGCGATACTTTGGGCCGACATTGCGCATCCGATAAACATAGGCTTACATGGCGACACTTCATTTGAAGGAAATACCGTAGAAAATATTCATTTTTCAAATATCGATATCCTTGAGCAAGATGAAGATGACAGAAATTATCAGGGTTGTATGGCATTAAGCGTAAGCGATCATAATTTAGTTCAAAATTTATCGTTCGAAAATGTACGAATAGAAAATATTCAGGAGGGCCAACTTTTTAATTTAAGAGTGCTTTATAACGAGAAATACTCTTCTGGTCCAGGCAGAGGAATAAAAAATATCAGCTTCAAAAATATTTCTTACAACGGAAACGAACCCAATCCTTCAATTATTGAGGGGTACAGCAGTGATAAGAACATTGATAATGTGAAATTTGAAAATATTATTATCAATGGGAGAAGAGCAAAAACAGCTGAGGACATAGGTTTGAAAATAGGAAAATTCACCAAAAACATTACAATCAAATGATTTTGAAAAAGTTTACACCGGCATTTTTGCCCTTCATTTTCTTTGCTGTCAATATCGGTGCTTCTGTCTGGCAATGGTCGGTTAAAACCTCCTATTTGTCTGATGAGACTAACAATAACTCTGAAGCATTTCTTTGGATTCCTGAAAATTGCGATGAGGTAAAAGGAGTTGTGTTCGGACAGCATAATATGTGCGAAGAAACAATTTTTGAACACCCTGCTTTTCGTAAAGCAATGTCTGAATTGGACTTTGCGATCATCTGGGTTACTCCTATAATCAATTTTCCGTGGGATGTAACAACGGACTGTCAAGATGTTTTTGATAAACTTATCGTCGATTTGGCTGAGAAAAGTGGTTATCGTGAATTATCAAAAGTTCCGATAGTCCCGCTCGGTCATTCAGCAATGGCTACTTTTCCATGGAACTTTTCGGCTTGGAATCCGGAAAAAACACTTGCGGTAATTTCATATAAAGGCGATGCTCCGCGTACAAATCTCACCGGCTACGGCGGTTCAAACCTCGAATGGGGAAGGACCCGCAATATCGATGGTATCCCGGGGTTAATGATAGAAGGTGAGTTTGAGTGGTGGGAAGCAAGAGTAAATCCGGCTTTGGCTTTTCGAATGATGTATCCGGAAAGCTGTATTTCTTTTCTCTGTGATGCCGGAAACGGTCATTTTGATGTATCAGACCAAGTAGTTGAATACATTTCGCTTTTTATTAAGAAATCTGTTCAGTATAGGTTAAATGATGACGGAACATTGAATAAAATTGACTGTAAAAAAGGATGGCTGGCTGAACGTTGGTCTAATAATAAAAAACGAAGCAAAGCAGCACCATTTGCAAAATACAAAGGAGATCCCCACGATGCATTTTGGTATTTTGACAGAGAAATTGCTGAAGCTACGGAGCAATATTATGCTGAGCAAAAAAACAAAAAAATGCAGTACATTAGTTTCACTCATAATAGAATGTTGCTGCCATTTCAAAAAAAGGCACACGTACAGTACAATCTGCCTTTTAAGCCGGGAAAAGACGGGATTACATTTTATTTAGGAACAGCATTTACTGATTCTTTACATCTGAATATTTCAAATGAACATGCTCCGATAAAAACGAAAGTAAACAGAATAAACGGTCCTGTCAAAAAAATAAACGACTCGACTTTTCAAATTCAGTTTTACAGGATGGGATTTGAAAATAAAAAAAGAACCAATGAAATTACGCTTGTGGCACATAATCCCGGAGATAAAAACTACAAAAGTGCCGTCCAGGAAATAAGCGTAAAATTCCCATATCCCAATATGGACGGTGTTATGCAAAGCATCAGCTTTGGTAGTTTGCCTGATGTTGATTTCAGAAGTAAATCTATAAAGTTGAATGCCGCATCGGATAGCAATTTGCCTGTCAGCTACTATGTAAAAGAAGGTCCGGCTGTAATTGACGGAGATATACTAACTATCCAAAAAATACCGCCAAAAGCCAAATATCCTGTTAAGGTAACGGTAGTTGCCTGGCAATATGGAATTATAGGAAAAGTACAGACAGCAAAGCCTGTAGAAAGACATTTTTACATCACACAAACGCAATATTAAAACATATCTAACACTATATTTCTTCGTCAAATAATTAAAACTGTTACAAATGAAAAAGACGTTTTTACTTACATTCATGTTAGGCTTTACTCTGTTGGGTTTACCGGCTGATATAATTGAAGAATCCCTATTTCACTTAAATTCTCCTGATAACAACTATGAATACACCTTCTATCAAAAAGAATTTGGGAAGGACAAACGACAAATGTATTATTCGCTTATTTACAAGGGGAAAACTGTAATTGAAGAATCAGAATTAGGGGTTTTAATTGACAATCAATTGTTTGAATCTGCTTTAGCTATCCCAAATGACACTAGTGAAATATGGGGAGAAAACCTTTTTTTAATCGGCTCTGAATCTCAAACATACAACGATTCATGGAAGCCGGTTTACGGAGAACGGAACATTGTAAAAAACCATTACAACGAGTTGATTTTGAAGTTTCAAAAGGGAAAATTTCAAAATGAACAGGATGATGGTTACGACAAGCGACAGTTTTACTTTATGAACATTGTCATTCGGGCGTATAATGAAGGAGTGGCATTTCGTTATTTTTTTCCGGAGGCGTTAAACGGACTTTTCCTTCACATAATTGGCGAACAAACACAGTTTGTGATACCCGAAGGTTCTGTAGCTTTCCACGAAAAATGGGCACAAGGACCTTATTCTCTCTTGCCATTAGAGAATTGGGAAGATGAAAGCGAACGGCCACTGACATTAAAACTCAAAAATGGATTATCCGTTGCATTATTAGAGGCCCAAATGATAGATTATGCCCGAATGAAATTTAAACTTGATGGAAAAAATTCATTGAGAGCTTCACTATATAGTCCTGTCGATATTATCACACCTTACGCCACGCCCTGGAGGGTAATCATGGCTTCCGAAAAACCGGCTGAGCTGATAGAAAACAACGACATTGTGCTTAATCTAAACACAGAAAACCAAATCAAAGACACCTCTTGGATAAAGCCCGGCAAAGTTATTCGTGTGATAAAATTGACGCAGGAAGATGCTTTTAAATGTGTTGATTTTGCTTCGGAGAGAGGATTGCAATACATTCACATTGATTCCGGCTGGTATGGACCGGAAGTGCAAATGACATCTGATGCAACAACCGTTGCTGAAAACCGGGATTTTGATATTCCTGCACTTACAGCTTACGCAGGATCAAAAGGAATTGGTTTGTTCGTCTATGTAAATCAACGTGCACTTGTTCAGCAGTTGGATGAAATATTACCATTGTATAAAAAATGGGGAATAAAAGGGATAAAATTCGGTTTTGTACATGTGGGGAATCAACATTGGAGTACCTGGCTGCACAATGCTGTAAAAAAATGCGCTGAATACCAGATGATGGTTGATATTCACGATGAATACCGTCCTACCGGATTCAGTCGTACTTATCCAAATTTACTGACGCAGGAAGGTATTCGCGGCAACGAGGAAATGCCGGATGCAACACATAATACCATCCTGCCGTTCACGCGCTATCTTGTAGGAGCGGGTGACTATACAATCTGCTATTACAATAACAGAATAAAAACTACCCATGCGCACCAATTGGCTTTGGCGGTTGTGACATACAGTCCCTTACAATTTCTGTATTGGTATGACCAACCATCGGCCTATCAAGGTGAGCCGGAAATTGAATTCTTCGACAATCTAAAGTCAGTCTGGGATGATACAAAGGTCCTTGCAGGTGAACCGGGAGAATTTATCACTACAGTGCGCAGAAGTGGTGATGAATGGTTTCTTGGAACAATTACCAACAATGATGCACGGCAAATATCAACTTCTCTCTCATTTTTAGAAAAAGAGAAAAAATATATCGCAAATATTTACACTGACGATGATTCAATTGAGACACGGACAAAAGTTCGGGTTTCACGGGTAATAGTGAACAGCAATTCTATACTGAACTTTCAACTGAAGCCAAGTG
>JAAYQF010000002.1 GCA_012519425.1 Bacteroidales bacterium
GAACAAATGTACCGTTTAACAAATCAAAATAGACAGGATTTGCAAAATCCCCATTGGGCTTGACACCGAGATGCCGGCAGAGGTGCATGGCAAAAACCAGGTGGAAATTGGTAATTCCTTCCTCTTTCTCGTTCAACGTCAAAATTGACTGACGCAAAAAATCAAAAAGTTCACTTTCCGGCTCAGGCTGTTTGAGGGTTTTATACAACAGTTCGGCTACAAACAAGGCAATGGCATTCTTAATCGGATTGTGATGGGTGTTGACCAGATTCTCTTCAATGCGTGCTTCTTTCATTTGTTGGACGTCCTTGCCCGGATGATGTGCAGCCGTGATTTCTATCAAAGAAAGCGGTAAAAAGCACGCAGCTTTGGCAGCAGATCTTTTTCCGTAGATGCCATAGACCATATATGCCATTCTTCCGTAATCACGGGTATAGACGGTGACTACGGAAGCTTTGTCGGAATATTTTACCGTGCGTAAAACTATGCCTGTCGTTTTTGAAACCATGAAGAATATTAAAACAATCCTGTTATTTCACCATCATCATCAACGTCCATGTTAACTGCCGCAGGAACTTTGGGCAATCCCGGCATCAACATCATATTGCCGCAAACAACCACCAAAAAGCCTGCACCTGCTGAAAGATTGACGTCTGAAACAGTCAGTACCCAGTCCTTAGGCGCGCCAATCATACTGGGGTCATCAGATAAAGACATTTGAGTTTTAGCGATACATACAGGCAAGTTGCCAAAACCCAATTCAACGAATCGATCCAACTTCTTTTTGATTTTTGTGTTGATGACAATGTCTTTTGCGCCATATATCTGCGTAGCGATTGTACGGATTTTTTCTTCGATGGGTAAATCGATATTGTATAGAAATTTCTTTTGTGGATTTTGATGTTGATCCACTATACGGATGGTTTTCTCTGCCAGTTCAATGGTTCCTACTCCTCCTTTGGCATATGCTTCATGAGGGGCACATTCAACTTTCAGTTCGGCACAAAGCTTTTCAATCATCTCAATTTCTTTGGCTGTGTCGAATGGAAACCTGTTGATAGCTACCAACACGGGTACACCAAATTTTTTCATGTTCAGGATGTGCGCTTTTAAATTTTTCAAGCCTTTGGCGAATGCTTCCAAATTTTCTTCCTGAAGGGCTGATGCAGGCTTTTGAGGAACGCCACCGTGGAATTTTATTGCTCTGCAGGTTGCTACAATAACAACAACTGATGGCCAAATGGGGTTGTTGCGACAAACGATGTTGAAAAATTTCTCGGCACCCAATTCCGTTCCGAAGCCACATTCGGTCACCACATAATCGGAAAGTTTAAGTGCGATTTTATCAGCTAAAATACTGTTTGTGCCGTGCGCAATATTGGCAAAAGGACCGGCATGTACCAGGGCAGGCGTATTTTCAGTGGTTTGAACCAAATTGGGCATGATGGCATCGTTCAGGATAACCGCCATGGCCCTGTGGGCGTCTAAATCTTTGGCCCGGATCAATTGTTGGTTGTTGTCGTATGCCACCACAATATCACCCAGTCTTCTCTTTAAATCTGCGCGGGATTCTGAAAGCGCCAGGATAGCCATGATTTCTGAAGCAGCCGTGATGACAAAACCGGTTTCTCTGGGAACGCCATTAGCCGATCCCCCCAGTCCCACAACGATATTTCGTAAAGCCCTGTCATTCATATCCATGGTTCTCTTCCACAGGATGCGATTTAGATCAATATTAAGCTCGTTCCCCTTGATGATGTGGTTGTCAATCATGGCAGCCAGCAGGTTGTGAGCTGTAGTAATGGCACTAAAATCACCGTTAAATTGCAAGTTTATCAGTTCCATGGGAAGCACTTGCGAATATCCGCCGCCGGCAGCTCCGCCTTTCATGCCGAAAACGGGACCTAGGGAGGGTTCGCGTATGGCTACAATGGCTTTCTTGCCCAAGCGGTTCAAGGCTTGTCCCAATCCGATTGAAGTCAGCGTTTTACCTTCTCCGAAATTAGTGGGACTCATAGCAGACACCAGGATCAATTTTCCGTCGGGTTGATTTTTGAGTCGTTCCAATATGCTTAATTTGATTTTTCCGGAATACTTACCGTATGATTCATACTCATCTTCAAGAATGCCTATCTTTTCAGCTATTTTGGCAATGGGTAATAAAGATGTTTTTTTCGCGATTTCCAGATCTGTTAACATGGTGGTTTTAATTTTAAATTGGTGTTATAGAATCCAAATTTACATGATTATTTTTGAAATAACAATGTTAAGTGCAGAAAAATACTTTCAACTACGCGAACTCGCACTCTGCACCCAAAAGTACATAAATTCACAAATGAAAAATTCTTTTAATATTGTTTGACATTCTATTATTTTCTTTATCTTTGTAGTCTGATGCCTAAAGACTAAAAAATTATTCAACTAAAATATTCAACTCTATGAAAAGAAGTTTACTTGTAATCATTTTATCGCTATTGACTGCAGTATGGTCGATAGGACAAGGAGTGCCGGAGCGGGCACGTGTTAAAGAGACGGGTAAAGCTATAATGGCAACGGACCTGTCCGATTTCGAAGCGAAACAATCTATCAAAGGTTCTTCTCTTGAAGAAACCTTTTACGAAGGTTTTGAAGGTGAAGTATTTCCTCCTGCCAGATGGAAGATTATTGAAGGCGGCAGTCCGGACCGGACCTGGGAGAGATATGTGGGAGATTCTGTAAGAAATCCCATAGCGGGCAATGCCAGTGCCTGTATTAGGTATAGTTATAAGAAGTCGCACGACGATTGGTTGATCACTCCTCCTCTGGTACCCATATCCGGGCGTAGCGCCCTTTCATTTAGGGCAAAACAGGGGAGCTCACGTGATCAGGAGTATTTCAATGTCAAGCTTTCCACTACGGGAAACAACAAGGAAGATTTTACCGTTACACTTGCCGAAAAGGTTATTCCTGCCAGTGAGGTACCTGAATATTTCACTTACGATTTAAGTGCCTATGAGGGTCAGACGGTCTATGTAGCCATCCACATGACTTCATTCAATAAGTTTATGCTGATTGTGGATGATTTTGCCATGACTCCCACCAACCTTGTGGTTAAAGGGGGCAATAAGGGCTACACTCAAATACCTCGTTGTTTGTTGGATAGCGTATTAGTTCTCTGGGCAGATGTTACAAACGCAGGGCAAGGGCTCTTGGAAGAAGTTGATGTGACCCACGCCATTAAAGACGCGAGCGATGAGGCGGTATTCAGTTCTACAACTGTTTTGCCCGACTTGGGTGCCGGCGAGAGTCAAATGGTGTATGCATCCACGTATTTTGATGCTACCACTTTGCCTGTCGGCGATTATACCTATACCTATACTGCCGATTATGCTGCCGATCACGATTCGTCCGACAATACCGATGTGTTTAACTTTTCGGTAACGGATTACATTTACGCCCGTGATAACGGTGAATTTGAAAAAATTGGTGGTTTGAATGCACATTTTGCTAATTTGTTTACCATTCCAAAACC
>JAAYQF010000068.1 GCA_012519425.1 Bacteroidales bacterium
CGACCAAAGAATTCAAAGACTTTTTGAAAGTAGCTCTCTTTGTGAACAGAATCTTGGATTACCATCCGGATTATGAATCCTATGGGATATTGGTAAGAAGACATGTTGACTCTTATTTTGGAATGGAATTGAATTTTAAGATATAAGAACAGCAGGTTGGAAACCCGCTGCCTATTGCAAAGCAAAATAAATTGATGTATAACTTTTAATAATTCAAAAAAATGAAAAAAAACTTACTTTTAACAATTGCATTGATGGCATCAATGATAGTTGGTACTACAAATTACAATTTAGAATTTGGTTGGCATTCCGTATTACAAGGTAATCAGCAGTCCATTCCTATGTGGTCGGATACAAGTGCCGACGGTAAATTACTGACACTTGCACGCTTTCAGTCAAAAGAAGAAGCAGATGAATACACTTTTTTGGGATTAACTTTCAATGGTACAGCAAGTAATAATGTTCCAAATGGGTCAAACAACATTGTGCTGACAAAAAGTGATTTCCTGGGTAATGCGGAGTGGGCATTAACCACCAACCGGGGAGATGTTAATAACGGTTTAAATTATGCTACAGCTACAAAGGATGGTGGAGTTTTCTTAGCCCTATCTGTAAGACATACTGATAAAGATGACCCGACGCTTGCCGATAATGTACTTTTACGTATTAAAGACGGAAAAAATGCGGTTCACACCGTAACCTGGCAAAGACCTACCGAAACATGGGTTCACCAACCCTTATTTATCAAAGTAGATAAAGATGGAGGTGTAGAGTGGACCAAGTTAGCTTCTGTCGGTTACGAGCCGGCACCGGCCAAACCGGATAAGGAGATTGGAACTGCCTTTGACATAGACGGTGTAGCGGAAGATGCAGAAGGTAATTTATACATAAGCGGAGCCTTAGCACGACAAATGATAGTTGACGGCGTTACCATTGATTACCACAACGTAAGTCCCGATTGGAATGGTGACTATGTTCAGAACCGGCAAGGTAACTCTTTTTTACTGAAATTAAACAGCACCGGAACGGCACAGTGGGCAAAAGTATCTGGCGGAGAAGCGACCAGAGATCAACTCAAAAACATCGTTGTTGATAATGGTTATCTATATGGTCTCGGCACAGTAAAGGGGAAAGAATCAACAGCCTACTCGTGGGGCGATAAAACAATTAACCCGAATACAGATGAAGGCTTTTATGCATTTAAAATGAATATAGCTACCGAAAACTTTGAGTGGCTTTCATATTTTCCCGGATTCAGAGTTAATAGTGCTAACATGGTAAACAATGAAGAAATCAGAATCAAAGACGGTAAACTTATAGCCATAGGCAGATTTTCAGGCGGCTTTGCATTAGATCCCAATGCAACCGGGGCAACCTGGACAGGCAAAGCAAAAAATCAAACTCCATGGATATTTACCGTAGATACCCAGACAGGACAAGGATTAAATGCTGCGATAAAAGATCCTGCAATAGGAAACGGAGGTACAAATTACACCGGACTATTCTTTAAAGACAATAATATATGGGTTTGGGGCTATAACTTTAGTTTTGTGTACTTAGATGTATATGATATGAACCTTACATTAACAAAAACCTATGAAAACATAGTAAAAGGTTCCGTAGGAATGGCTACCACCTTTAACTGTGCGGAAAAAGACGGTAAAATGGTATTAATGTATCGTGCCAGAGGCGAATTTAGTACAACCATTGGAGGAGGTCAAGTGCTATTTCCCAATAACCCTGATTATTCCGCATTTATGGCTGCCGCAATAGGAATTAATCTTGTGCCGGACCCGGAAACAGGTATTGAAACACAACAAACTAAGAATACTTTCTATTGTTATGCCGTGCCGAATGCTATTCGTGTTGTTGCGCAAGAGCCAACTGCTATTTCGGTATATGGTATTAACGGAGTATTGTTAGCAAGTCAAACCACAAGCGTTGGTCAAACGGATATAGAATTGCCGAAAGGTGTTTATATTGTTCGTTCAAACGGCGGCAAACAGAAAGTTGTCGTGAGATAGGTCAAAAATTGTCCGTAGGAAAAATCCGTGCTTCGACAAGCTCAGCAACCATCGAAAGTAACGTGGTTACTGAGCGAAGTCGAAACATAGCAGTTGAACAATATGAGACACTGTCGGTAAGGACATAAATATAGATATATGAAAGTCATTCAAAATATAATCATAATAGCAATTGTAATAGCTATACTGAGTTTTGCCGGATGCCGGGAAAAAGATACCATACAAACAACAAAAGTATCTTTAACGCTTCTTCTGCCGGATAATGCAAAAGACCTAAATATATTGGAGGATTCTACACGGATTGAATTTAAAAATGTATCTACGGCAAAAATATTCCAATTCAAAGGTTTAGGCAATATTATTTTACCCGAAGGACTTTACGACTGCTTTCTTGTAAGCAAAGGTGTGTGTGAAGAGAATAAAATAAAAACACTAAAAGCCTACGCCCAATCCCTTTCCATAATCGGCGAAATTAGTGAACATGAACTAAAATTATTTGAAACTACCGAAGTGGAGGGGTTTGTTATAGAGGAAATATTTTTTACTGGTGTGCTTACACCGCAAGGAAAGCAATATTACGGATGTAGCTACTTTAAAATTAAAAACAATACGGACAAATTGTTGTATGCTGATAGCCTGGCTATCTGTGAATCCCAGTTTGTTTCTACTACAAACTGGGATTATCAACCGGACATCAGATCGGAAGCTATGTCGGTGTGTGCCATATATATGATACCCGGGAACGGTAAAGATGTACCCGTGCAACCCGGAGAAACATTGCTAATAGCCGATATTGCCATAGATCATCGCCAGGCCAATCCCAATGGATATGATTTGAGTGGGGCCGATTTTGAATGGTATGACGACTCGCCTAATCCACGTATACAAGACATAGATAATCCGTTGGTTCCAAACCTTGAAAAAATCTATTGTTACA
Source organism: Bacteroidales bacterium (assembly GCA_012519425.1). GTDB lineage: Bacteria > Bacteroidota > Bacteroidia > Bacteroidales > Paludibacteraceae > Paludibacter. The sequence continues at coordinate 2,962 of JAAYQF010000068.1, forward strand.
CACTTACCATATGGGTGCCGCATAATCGCGGTTTTCGTTCATACGGACTGGCCAAAATAAAAGTAGATAAAGAAACCTATCTACGTGATTATATATACGAATACTCTTATACCATGAACCTTCCGCAAGGTACATTTCCTATGACCGGAAAAGGATATAAAGTACCCAACGAATGGTTCGAAGATGTGGTAAATTGCAGTATTGAATCAAAATACGTATGGAATCTCGTAGATCCGTCATTGGATGCAGGATGGACTTATTGCGGAAAAATTGACCACGATAAAACCAGATATGACAAAAGTGTGAGGAGAAAAATAGCTTATACTACCCGTGACGGACATGAAGTTTTACTTGATACCAATAATTCAACTTATGATTTTGAACACGAAGCTCGTCCTTCTATGATGCCTGAAGAAACGAACAAATAATTCATCTGCTCAATATTGATGACATCTCTCGCTATAAAATACTGCATTGTTTTATTTTTTGTTAGTGTGTGTGTATTTATGATAAATGCACAAAATTCGGATACAATCCAGTCTGTCAACCAGGCTGAGTGGCAGCGAACATCGGTAAAACACGAAGTAGCAGCACCCCTATACTCACATACAACACAAATACGGTACGCCGACAATAATCGCTTCTCCAAAGTAGAACTTCAGTATGACGACCAAAAAGAGAAACAGGCTCACATCGCACAACTCGGAAAAGGTGTATTAAACAGAGAGGTGAACTTATCCGGCTTTAATCCCCTGCCTAACAACCAACTCGCATGGGGCAAAGCATCATACAAAAACAAAATCATCAAGAAACCGCTGTGGAACGAAACATCTGACTTCCGGTTACTCTATCCGTACATTACGGGTGATAGTATTGGTGGAGACATACGTAGCGAGCAATATAATTTTACCGGAGGATACGCCAGGCAAATCAAACAGTGGACGGTAGCAACTCGCTTTGATTATCGCGGACTGC